>NCCY01000052.1 GCA_002279855.1 Rhizobiales bacterium 12-68-15 | reverse complement strand
GGATGATCGCCTTCCTCGGCATGTCCGACGAGGACGACACCTTCATCCGCAAGGCGCTGCGCAGCGACCTGAAGAACATGTCGCGGGACGTGCAGGGGCTGTCTGACTACGCCAACTTCCTCGCCAACAAGCTGCAATTCATGCTGGACGGCACGGTGGGGCTGGTGAGCCTGGAGCAGAACAACATCATCAAGATTTTCGCGGTGCTCTCGGTGGTGTTCATGCCGCCGACGCTGATCGCGTCCATCTACGGGATGAATTTCGAGCACATGCCGGAACTGCGGATGGTGGCCGGCTATCCGGTGGCGCTGATCGCCATGGTGGTGTCGGCCATCACGCCCTACCTGTTCTTCAAATGGCGGGGCTGGCTCTGACCGGAGCCGGCCGGCCCTGAGGCGCTTGGCACGGGGCGGCCGCAGCGGGCAGGGGGCCCGCGCGGTGTCTATTTAAGTCCCAAGCCCCGGTCCGCAGACCGGGGCCTCAGGCGAACGCTCAGGTCACCTCGTAGGAGCGCGCCGCGACCACAGCGCCGTCGCCGCCCCGCAGGCCCACCAGCGCCCACTTGCCGGGCGCATCCGCCAGCAGCGCCACCCGGACCTTGGATTTGGCGGGCACCGCCACCGCATCGTGCCACCACGGCTTCCAGCCATCGTCCATGCCGTCGAGCTGGCGGCACGGGGCGCCGTGGAGTTGCATCGCCACCGGCGCCTCGGAGCTGTTGTCGAAGGTGAGCACCACGGAGGTGCCGCGCGCCACGCTGCCGACGCTGGCAAAGCCGGAGAGCGGCACGACGGAGGCGCCGATGGGCACCTCGAACCGCGCGGCCTTTTCCAGCGGGATCTTCTCGGGCAGGCCGTTGGAGGGCAGGGCGACCGGAGGGGACGTGGTCGCCGCATCCGCCGTGCCGGCGCCCACGGGGGTCACCAGCGCCAGCTGGACGGGCAGTTCGCTGGTTTCCACATTCAGCGGAATGGGGTCCGCCGTGCCGACGTCGAGCGCCAGGTCGAGCCGGCCGCCGGGGGTGAGCTGCGCGCGGCCGTCCTTGAGCAGGAACGGCACCTGCACCGGCTGGCCGTCAATGGCGATGGCATAGCAGGGCGCGTCGAGCTTCAGGCGCAGGAAGTGGGTGCCGGCATTGATCAGCCGCAGCCGCACCCGCCCGGCGGCGGGGGCCTCGAAGGTCGGCGAGACCGCGCCGTTCACGGTCAGCAGCGGCACCTTCATGGTGGGGTCGGGCGCCCAGGACTGGATCAGCATCACATGATCCGCCGCATAGGGCGAGGCGCCCTCCTCGGTCACGATCAGGGCGCCGGCCAGCGCGCGGTGGGCCAGTTCCGGCTGGAAGGCGCGATAGAGATAGGTGCCGGCATCCGGCGCCGTGAAGGCGATGTCCGCGCTTCCCCCCTTCGCGATCGCCGTGCCGGTGAGGCCGGGCACGCCGTCAAGCGCGTTGGGCACCCGCACGCCCTGCCAGTTGAGGGAGAGCGGGGTCTCCAGCGTGTTCTCCACCGAGACCGCCAGCCGGTCGCCCCGCTTCACCCGCAGGACCGGGCCGGGAATGAGGTTCTGGAACAGCGCGAGGGGCGTCTGGCCGCCGAGTTCGATGCGCGTGACCGCCGCCACCTTCAGGCGGGTCTGCGCATCGGCGGCGGCGCCCTGCGCGCGGGCGGCGCGGGACAGGGAAAGGCCGAGAGGGCCGCCAAGGGCGCCACCAAGGGCGAGGGCGGCGGAACCGGCAAGGACCGAACGGCGGGAAGGGCCAACCACGATTGCTCTCCTGAGCGCAACTGGAGCAGCCCGACCTTGTCCCGCGCCGCGCGAAAGGGCAAGGCGCATTTCCTGCCCCAATACCTCCCCGCCCGCGCAGGCCGGTCCGGACGGGTGCTTTTTCTTGCTGCACGCGGAAACCGTCATGATATAAGCGCCAACCCGATCTGTGCCGATTCAAGCGAACCGGCACGCGATCAGCCGTGCCCGGAGGTGGGTTCTGGCGTGCGCCTTGCCGGTGCGCCCGCCCGGAGCCGAGGTCCGGTGGCGGACGGCGCGGGCGTGGCGGAACTGGTAGACGCGCGGGATTTAGGTTCCCGTGACGAAAGTCGTGGGGGTTCGAGCCCCTCCGCCCGCACCAGCCAGCCGATCAGAGGTGGCGTGTCGCCGAGCGGGCGGGGCGTCCTTCCTAATTCGACAGCAGACGCCCACGGGCGGAGAAGAACGAAGGCAAGACGATGCAGGTGACTGAAACCCAGGCCGAGGGCCTCAAGCGCGCCTACCGCGTGGTTCTTCCGGCCTCCGAGCTGGGCGCGAAGGCTGACAACCGCCTCAATGAAATGAAGGACCGCGTGCAGCTCAAGGGTTTCCGGCCGGGCAAGGTTCCGGTCGCGCACCTGAAGCGCATGTATGGCAAGTCCGTCATGGCCGAGGTGATCGAGCAGGCCGTGACCGAGGCCAATGGCAAGATCGTCGAGGAGAACGGCCTGCGCCTCGCGCTGCAGCCGCGCGTCGAGCTTCCGCAGGACGAGGCGGAAGTGCGTGGCGTGATCGAAGGCGGCGCCGACCTCACCTATACGGTTGAGCTCGAGGTCCTGCCGAAGATCGAGCTTGGCAACTTCAAGGACATCTCCATCACCCGCCCGGTGGTCGAAGTGACCGAGGCCGAGGTGGACGAGACCCTCAACCGTCTCGCCGATGCCAACCGCGCCTACGAGGCCAAGGACGGCGCTGCCGCCTCCGGCGACCGCGTGACCGTGGACTTCGTCGGCTCCATCGACGGCGTGCCGTTCGAAGGCGGCGCGGGCGAAGGCATCCAGGTGGTGATCGGCTCCAACAGCTTCATCCCCGGCTTCGAGGAGCAGCTTGTCGGCATCGCCGCCGGCGAGGAGCGCACCCTCGAAGTGACCTTCCCCGAGGCCTACGCGGCCCGTGAGCTGGCCGGCAAGGCCGCTTCCTTCCAGGTGACGGCCAAGACGGTGGAAGCCCCCGGCGCCTTCACGCTGGACGACGAGTTCGCCAAGTCGCTCGGCCAGGAGAGCCTGGACAAGCTCAAGGAGCAGGTCCGCACCCGCATCTCGCAGGAGCACAGCGGCGTCGCCCGCCAGAAGGTGAAGCGCGCCCTGCTCGACGGTCTCGACGAGCTGCACAAGTTCGACGTGCCCCCGACCCTGGTGTCGCAGGAATTCGACGGTGTGTGGGCGCAGGTCCAGCAGGACCTCACGGCCCAGAAGCGCACCTTCGAGGACGAAGGCACCACCGAGGAGGCCGCTCGCGTCGATTACCAGAAGATCGCGGAACGCCGCGTGCGTCTCGGCCTGGTGCTTGCGGAGATCGGCGAGCGCAACAATATACAGGTCACCGATGACGAGGTGACGCGTGCGGTGGTGGAGCGGGCGCGTCAGTTCCCGGGTCAAGAGCAGCAGGTGTGGGACTATTACCGGCGCACCCCCCAGGCGCTGGCTTCGGTCCGGGCTCCGCTCTTTGAAGAGAAGGTTGTCGACTTCCTCCTTGAGCTGGCGAACGTGACCGACCAGTCGGTGACGCGCGAGGAGCTCTACAAGGAAGACGAGGACAAGGCGGTCTGATCCCAGACTGCCATTCGTCTCCACTGCGACGATAAGCGCGCGGCGTCCCACGGGGCGCCGGCGCGCCGAGGACCAAAGATGCGCGATCCCATCGATACCTACATGAACTACCTCGTTCCCATGGTGGTCGAGCAGACCAACCGGGGAGAGCGCGCGTACGACATCTATTCGCGCCTGCTCAAGGAGCGCATCATCTTCCTGACCGGGCCGGTCGAGGATGGCATGTCCACGCTGGCGGTTGCGCAGCTTCTCTTCCTCGAGGCCGAAAACCCGAAGAAGGAAATCTCGATGTACATCAACTCCCCCGGCGGAGTGGTGACATCGGGCCTCGCCATCTACGACACCATGCAGTTCATCCGCCCGCCGGTCTCCACGCTGTGCATCGGGCAGGCGGCCTCCATGGGCTCGCTGCTGCTGACCGCCGGCGAGAAGGGCCTGCGCTTCGGGCTGCCCAACGCCCGAATCATGGTTCACCAGCCCTCGGGCGGTTTCCAGGGCCAGGTGACGGACATCATGCTTCACGCGCAGGAAATCCTGAGCCTGAAGAAGCGCCTGAATGAAATTTACGTGAAGCACACCGGGCAGTCTTTCGAGGCCATCGAAAACGCCCTGGAGCGCGACAATTTCATGACTGCGAGCGCCGCGAAGGACTTCGGGCTCATCGATTCCGTGCTCGAACAGCGCCCGGCAGACGAGCCGGCCAAGGTCTGATCCCAGCGGTTTTGCACGACGGGATTGACGGCGGGCACTTGCGTGCAGTGCGAGATCGCGCTTGCATGGGCTCATGAGCCGGCTTGTGCCCCGTCCCTGTCCTGCGATGGACGCTTCCCTCCGCGAAATTCCGCGGTGTGAAACCGCGAGGCGTGTCCCTGCGTATGACCTGTGCAGGGACATGCGTACATCGAAGGCAGACTCGGCCTGCGGTGACGATGCGAGCCTCACGTAAGCCGGATGGGCATATGTTATGCATATGTCTTGATCGGCGTGCTGGAGGGTGATTGGCTGAAGCCCGGACGTCGGGCCGGGCCGGAACACCGGAGCGGATCCACCGCTGCGGTGCCCGTATTGGGGTTCCCGAAGCGGACCATGTCCGGGGAGGGAGCCGGAGGATGATGAAGATGAGCAAGACCGGCAGCAGCGACAGCAAGAACACGCTTTACTGCTCGTTCTGCGGCAAAAGCCAGCACGAGGTCCGCAAGCTCATCGCAGGACCAACGGTCTTCATTTGCGACGAGTGCGTCGAACTGTGCATGGATATCATCCGCGAGGAATCCAAGTCCTCGCTGGTGAAGTCGCGCGACGGCATCCCCACCCCGAAGGAGATCCGCAAGGTTCTCGATGACTATGTCATCGGTCAGGACCATGCGAAGAAGGTCCTCTCCGTGGCGGTCCACAACCATTACAAGCGCCTCAACCACGCTTCCAAGCATGGCGATGTGGAGCTTGCCAAGTCCAACATCATGCTCATCGGCCCCACCGGGTCGGGCAAGACGTTGCTGGCGCAGACGCTCGCGCGCATCCTCGACGTGCCCTTCACCATGGCCGACGCCACCACGCTGACCGAAGCGGGCTATGTGGGCGAGGACGTGGAGAACATCATCCTCAAGCTGCTCCAGGCGGCCGACTACAATGTCGAGCGGGCGCAGCGCGGCATCGTCTATATCGACGAGATCGACAAGATCAGCCGCAAGTCCGACAACCCCTCCATCACCCGCGACGTGTCGGGCGAGGGCGTGCAGCAGGCACTGCTGAAGATCATGGAAGGCACGGTGGCGTCCGTGCCCCCGCAGGGCGGGCGCAAGCATCCGCAGCAGGAATTCCTGCAGGTGGACACCACCAACATCCTGTTCATCTGCGGCGGCGCCTTCGCCGGGCTGGACAAGATCATCGCCGCGCGCGGCAAGGGCGGAACCTCCATCGGCTTCGGCGCCAAGGTGGCGTCGGTCGAGGACCGTCGTCCGGGCGAGGTGTTCCGCGAAGTCGAGCCCGAGGACCTGCTGAAGTATGGCCTCATCCCGGAGTTCATCGGCCGTCTGCCCGTGCTGGCGACGCTGGGTGACCTGGACGAGGCGGCGCTGAAGCAGATTCTCTCCGAGCCCAAGAACGCGCTGGTGAAGCAGTATCAGCGCCTGTTCGAGATGGAGAACGTGGATCTCACCATCCACGAGGAGGCGCTCGGCGCCATCGCCCGCAAGGCCATCGAGCGCAAGACCGGCGCGCGCGGCCTGCGCTCCATCATGGAAGGCATCTTGCTGGACACCATGTTCGACCTCCCCGGCCTTGAAGGGGTGGAAGAGGTGGTCATCAGCAAGGAAGTGGTCGAGCAGAATGCGCGCCCGCTCTACATCTATGCCGACCGTGTCGGCGAGACCGGTGGCGCGAGTGCGTGATCCCCTCCGCTCCGATCTCTGCCCCGGTGCTGGCGCCGGGGTGGCTTCGGAGTGCGCGGGTGGGCGGTCCCCACGGGGTTTGCGAACCCCGCAGGGGTCTGCGGGACGGTTTGCCGGGCGCGCCCGCGTGTCCGGTTCCGGGGTGTCGTGGGCGTGTGTGCATCGCGGCGGAAGTGTTAGCCGGCGCGCCTTGAAAGCAAGCTTCGCGACTTCCATCTATGGTTTGAAGAATCCGGTCTCCGGGCTCGGACCTCGTGCCTCCCGCGGCGAATTGGCCGCTTCAGCATTGAAAAGCCGTTCCGGTTCCGGCTGCGCCATCGTGGCGGGCCAATGCCCGTTCGCGTCGGTGCCTCAAGAAAGGATTGGGTCATGACGAGCCAGAAGCCGCGCCCTCCGCTCGTGCCGGGTGTCGCCCAGACGTTCCCGGTGCTGCCCTTGCGGGACATCGTCGTTTTCCCGCACATGATCGTTCCCCTGTTCGTGGGCCGCGAGAAGTCCATCCGCGCCCTTGAAGAGGTGATGCGCGGCGATACCTACATTCTCCTTGCCACGCAGGAGAATGCTTCCGACGACGATCCGGCGCCCGACGCCATCTATCGCGTGGGCACGCTTGCGACCGTGCTCCAGCTGCTGAAGCTGCCCGACGGCACCGTGAAGGTGCTGGTGGAAGGCGTCACGCGTGCGCAGGTGGTGCAATATACCGATCGCTCCGACCTCTATGAGGCGGAAGCCATCACCCTCGACGACGAGGCCGGCGACCGGGTGGAAGCCGAGGCGCTCGCCCGCTCCGTGGTCACGGAGTTCGAGAATTATGTGAAGCTCAACAAGAAGGTGTCGCCCGAAGTGGTCGGCGTCGTCACGCAGATCGACGACCATTCCAAGCTGGCCGACACCATCGCCTCCCATCTGGCCGTGAAGATCCCCGAAAAGCAGGGGGTTCTCGAGACCATCAAGGTCGCGGACCGGCTGGAAAAGGTGCTGGGCCTGATGGAGAGCGAGATCTCCGTGCTCCAGGTGGAGAAGCGCATCCGCACGCGGGTGAAGCGCCAGATGGAGAAGACCCAGCGCGAGTACTATCTCAACGAGCAGATGAAGGCGATCCAGAAGGAACTCGGCGACGAGGACGGACGGGACGACCTTCAGGAGCTTGAAGACCGCATCAAGCGCACCAAGCTGACCAAGGAAGCCCGCGAGAAGGCTGCGCACGAGCTGAAGAAGCTCCGCCAGATGTCGCCCATGTCCGCCGAGGCGACCGTGGTGCGCAACTATCTGGACTGGCTGCTGTCGATCCCGTGGGGCATCAAGAGCAAGGTCAAGAAGGATCTCGGCTTCGCCCAGTCGGTGCTGGATTCGGACCATTACGGCCTCGACAAGGTGAAGGAGCGCATTGTCGAGTATCTCGCCGTGCAGAGCCGCGCCAACAAGCTCACGGGGCCGATTCTCTGCCTCGTCGGCCCGCCCGGCGTCGGCAAGACCTCGCTCGGCAAGTCCATCGCCAAGGCGACGGGCCGCGAGTTCGTGCGTGTCGCCCTCGGCGGCGTGCGCGACGAAGCGGAGATCCGTGGCCACCGGCGCACCTATATCGGCTCCATGCCGGGCAAGGTGATCCAGTCCATGCGCAAGGCCAAGAAGGCCAACCCGCTGTTCCTGCTGGACGAGATCGACAAGATGGGCGCCGACTTCCGCGGCGATCCCTCGGCCGCGCTGCTGGAGGTTCTCGACCCCGAGCAGAACGGGACGTTCAACGATCACTATCTGGAGGTCGATTATGACCTCTCGAACGTGATGTTCGTGACCACCGCGAACACGCTGAACATCCCGCCGGCGCTTCTCGACCGCATGGAAGTGATCCGCATCGCCGGATACACCGAAGACGAGAAGGTGGAGATCGCGCGCAAGCACCTCATTCCCAATGCGGTGCAGAAGCATGGCCTCCAGCCGAAGGAATGGACCATCGATGATGCGGCCCTGATGACGCTGGTCCGCCGCTATACCCGCGAGGCGGGCGTGCGCAACCTGGAGCGCGAGATCTCCAACCTCGCCCGCAAGGCGGTGAAGGAACTCGTCATCTCCAAGAAGAAGTCGGTGAAGGTCACGGAAAAGACCCTCGAAGGCTTCCTCGGCGCGCCGCGCTTCCGCTATGGCGAGATCGACGCGGAAGATCAGGTGGGTGTGGTCACGGGCCTGGCCTGGACCGAGGTGGGCGGCGAGCTGCTGACCATCGAAGGCGTCATGATGCCCGGCAAGGGCAAGATGACGGTGACCGGCAACCTGCGTGAGGTGATGAAGGAGAGCATCTCGGCCGCCGCATCCTATGTGCGCTCGCGCGCACTGGATTTCGGCATCGAGCCGCCCTTGTTCGAGCGTCGCGACATCCACGTCCACGTTCCCGAAGGGGCGACCCCGAAGGACGGCCCCTCGGCGGGTGTGGCCATGGCCACCACCATCGTCTCGGTTCTCACCGGCATCCCGGTGCGCCGCGACGTGGCGATGACCGGCGAGATCACGCTGCGCGGACGGGTGCTGCCCATCGGCGGCCTCAAGGAAAAGCTCCTTGCGGCCCTGCGCGGCGGCATCAAGAAGGTGCTGATCCCGGAGGAGAACGCCAAGGATCTGGCCGATATCCCGTCCAACGTGAAGAACCAGCTCGAAATCGTGCCGGTCTCGCGCATGGACGAGGTGCTCGCCCACGCTCTGGTGCGGCGTCCGGAGCCGGTGGAATGGGTCGAACGGCCCGTCGAAGCGGTGGTGCCGGATGAGGATGCCAGCGGCCTGGTCGCTCACTGAGTGATTTCAAGGACTTAGGCTTGAAGACGGGCGGCGCGTACCTCGCGCCGCCCTTTTTGCATCCTGATGTCAAGACGTGGAAATCGTGTATTTATGCGGGTTTGGAGCGGATCGCGCTTGCAAAAGCCGCATTTTCCGTAAATTTTCCCGCCGATCGTTGAAGGGCAACGTCTTTCACGATTCTCAGACAACGAAGGAAGGAACGGTCACATGACCACCAAGAACGAACTGATCGCCGCGGTGGCCGACGAGGCGAAGCTCACCAAGGCGGCGGCCCAGGCCGCGGTGGACGCGACGTTCGAGATCATCACCCAGGCCCTGAAGAAGGGTGAGGAAGTCAAGCTCATCGGCTTCGGCTCCTTCTCCGTGGTGACCCGCGCCGCTCGTGAGGGCCGCAACCCGCGCACCGGCAAGCCGGTGAAGATCAGCGCGTCCAAGGCGCCGAAGTTCACGCCCGGCAAGGGTCTCAAGGAAGCCGTGAACGACTGACGGCCGACCGCTCCAGGCTGGCGCCCGGCCCTTCGGCCGGATGCGCCCCTGGATGCGTCCTGCCGGCGCGGGCCTCCCTCGATGGGATGCGCCGCGCCGGGCACGGGTGGTGCGGAGCAGGGTGGCCCTTTGCTGGCCCGCACGCCCGCCTCCAGCCCCTTTCTCCCGACCGCAGGTCTCTGCCCCGCGCCATCCTCCCCCCGCGTCCTGGCGGGGTGCGCGAGAGCATGGCTGCATCCTCCCCGCATCCCGTGTTGACTGCCGCCCGCGCGTGGAGGCGGATCGGACACGCATCTTTCGTGCGCGTCGTGCTATGCCTGCCGGCGCAGCGCAGCGGGGCATCGGAGTCTCGCCGCCGCGCAGAATGACAGCGGGTGCGGCCGCGCGGCCGGGGCCTGCGCAGACGAGGGAGCGGAACGGGTGGTCTCCAAACTCGAACAGTTGCGCGCCATGACGACGGTCGTTGCCGACACCGGCGACATCGAGGCCGTCGCGCGTTTCAAGCCGGTGGATTGCACGACCAATCCCACCATCGTGCTGAAGACTCTGGACCTGCCGGCCTTCGCGCAGACCATGGACGATGCGGTGCGCTGGGGCCGTGCACAGGCCGGCAGCCGGGATGCGGTGGCGGCGGCGGTGGCCGACCGGCTGGCCATTTCGGTGGGCGAGAAGCTCGCCGCCCTCGTGCCGGGGCGCGTCTCCACGGAAGTGGACGCGACACTCTCCTTCAACACCGCCGCCTCGGTGGCGAAGGCGCGCGAGATCATCGCGGACTATGAGCGGCGCGGCGTTACGCGTGACCGCATCCTCATCAAGCTCGCCTCCACCTGGGAGGGCATCCGCGCGGCAGAGGTGCTCCAGAAGGAGGGCATCGACTGCAACATGACGCTGCTGTTCAGCCGCGCCCAGGCCATGGCCTGCGCGGAGGCCGGGGCGTTCCTGATCTCGCCCTTCGTCGGCCGCATCCTCGACTGGTACAAGAAGGCCACCGGGCGCGACTATACCGCCGCCGACGATCCGGGCGTGCAGTCGGTGCGCGAGATCTATGCCTGGTACAAGAGCCGGGGCATCCCCACCGTGGTCATGGCCGCCTCCTTCCGCAATACGGGAGAGATCGAGGCGCTGGCCGGCTGCGACCGGCTGACCATCTCCCCCGCCTTGCTGGATGAACTGGCCCGCGACGAAGGCCCGCTGCCCCGCGCGCTGGCGGCGGACAGCGTGCAGCCGGTGCCGCTTCTCACCCCCACCGATGCGCTCTGCCACGGGCTGGTGGGCGAGGCGGCCACCGATTTCGCCGCGCGCGGCACCCTGGACGAGGTGACGTTCCGCTGGGTGATGAACGAGGACGCCATGGCGACCGAGAAGCTGGCAGAGGGCATCCGCCTGTTCGCCGCCGACCTCGCCCGGCTGCGCGCCTCGGTGCGGCAGAAGCTGGAAGCGGCCTGACTCTCCGGGCGCGCCGGCCGGCCCCGGTGCGCCCGCATCCCCCGCCAGAGGGCATGCCCGGAGGCGGGCGGCGCGGTTTCTGCGGGCCGGTTCCGTCCGGTCTCGCCCGGTTTTGTCCGGCCCCGGTTTACCTGCCGCCGCGCCTGTCCTATATGGCCTGAGACGCAGCCCTCCCCACACGGGACACCGGCCTGCGGGCGGTTAGCTCAGTTGGTAGAGCATCTCGTTTACACCGAGAGGGTCGGCGGTTCGAGCCCGTCACCGCCCACCAAGCGTTGACACTAGTTTTATGCTGCCCGTTAGTAGGGCAATTTTGCCTGCTTAGACACAGCGAGCCAGACGTTCGGTGCGTCCCGTAGCCAGAGTTTGCCGAAAGCAAGATTCGGAATTGTTGCTCTTCTGATACATATTTTCCCGTCGCACCTCCTGCTCTAAGCTAGCGACACTCTGGCGAGCAGCTTGGTGAATCGCGTACGAAAGTGGGTTGGAATGAAATCTTGGATTTCCAAACAGAATCTGGAATGGCTTACCAATCTCTGGATAAGAATAAATGGCAACAAGCTTGCGGGAAACGCCGGGTTATTGATACTTTCTGCGATTGCACTCTCATCTAATGCTATTCAATTGATCATCACAGGCGTTTTTGCCGTTCTTGGTTTTCAGATACCATTTCCTGAGGCGCCATGGTGGATCATCGTTTTCTTTGTGGCATGCGCAACAATTTTACTGGTTATAGATCGCCTTCTGCCTGCCCGAGTGAATCCGCCAAACT
>NCCY01000051.1 GCA_002279855.1 Rhizobiales bacterium 12-68-15 | reverse complement strand
CGGCGGCGGCGCAGTCCTCCCCATTCGCGCATTCGCCGCCCCCTTCCGCCGCTGCAAGCAGGGGCCGCGCTACCTGTGGAGCCGGCCTTATTGCCGCAGACCCTCGCTTTCGGGCGTCGGAATGCCTATTTCATGGGCAGGCGGCGTGCGGTCGGCGGATCGTCGCCTTCCGGAACACGGTCGTCGGCAAGGCGTGACATGATGAGATCCGACACTTACTGGCCCCCCCTCTCGCCCGCCCGCACCGGAATTTACGGTCGTTGCCCGCGGTGCGGAGAGGGGCATCTGTTTGACGGATTCCTGACGTTGCGGCCGTCCTGCGAAGTGTGCGGGCTGGATTATTCCTTCGCCGATCCGGCGGACGGGCCGGCCTTTTTCGTGATCTGCTTTGCCTGCGTGCCCAGCGTCGTGTTCGGCATCTGGCTGGAAGTGGCGTTTACCGCGCCCTATTGGGTGCATTTGTTCACCACCTTGCCGCTGCTGCTGCTCACCTGCATTCCGCCACTGCGCCCGCTGAAGGGATGGCTGGTGGCCAGCCAGTTCTATTACAAGGCGGAAGAAGGCCGGCTCGTGGAGCCTGCGCCGCGCGCCGATGTGCCGCCGGGCGACCGGGCCAGCACGCCCTGAGCGGGCGTGCATCGCAGAGCTTTGGCTTGTGCGCTGCGGCGACGAATTCGGTTGAGAGTTATCGATCGATCACTAGAATGCGCTTCCAATACCGTGAACGCCCTTAAGGGCCGGCCGCAGAGCCGAAGTCACGGCAAGGAGGACACGCCCTGTGAAGCCTGCACCTTTCGCCTATGCGAAAGCACGCTCGGTCGCGCATGCCGTCGAGCTGCTGTCAGCCCATGACGATGCGCGCATCATAGCGGGCGGGCAAAGCCTTGTGGCGATGCTCAACATGCGCCTTGCCGCGCCCGAAATCCTCATCGACATCAACGATATTCCGGGCCTCTCGGAGGTTTCCGTGGAGGACGGATTCCTGCGCATCGGGGCGCTGGTGCGCTATGCGCAGGCGCAGCGTTCGCCGCTTGTCTCCACCCATGCGCCGCTGATCGCACGCGCCATTCCGCATGTGGCGCACGCCGCGATTCGCAGCCGGGGCACGCTGGGTGGCTCGGTCGCCTTCGCGGACCCGGCAGCCGAAATGCCCGCCTGCATGCTGGCCCTTGGCGCCCGCATCGTCATTGCCGGCGTGGACGGCGAGCGGGAAGTGGCGATCGACGACTTCTTCAAGGGCCTCTACGAGACGGCCATCGGCCCGGCCGAGATGCTGGTGGCCCTGCGGCTGCCGCTCCACGGGCCGTCGCGCCGCGTCGCCTTCGGCGAATATGCGCGGCGCCGGGGCGACTATGCCATGGTCGGCCTTGCCGCCACCGCGCGGGCGCAGGGCGCGGGTCTCGCCGATGTGCGGCTTGCCTATTTCTCCGTCGGCCTCAATGCGGTGCGCGCGCAGGGCGCGGAAGCCGCGCTGGAGGCGGGCGATGTGGAGGGCGCGGTTGCCGCGCTCGACGGGGATCTCGACCCCGACGGCGACATCCACGCCAGCCGCGACACCAAGATGCATCTTGCCGGCGCGCTGCTGCGGCGCGTTGCGGCCGAGCTTTCGGAGGCCGCCCAATGACCGCCGCGCAGATGGAACATGAGATCACGCTGACCGTGAACGGCTTCGCCGTGAGCGAGCGGGTGGAGGCCCGGCGGCACCTGGCCGATTTCCTGCGCGAGGATCTCGGCCTCACCGGAACCCATATCGGCTGCGAGCATGGGGTGTGCGGCGCCTGCACCGTGCTGGTGGACGGGGAAATCACCCGCTCCTGCCTGACCCTCGCGGTGCAGTGCGAGGGCAAGAGCGTCACCACCATCGAGGGGATCTCCGATAGTGGCGCGGTGGCGGACCTGCAGGAGGCCTTCCGGGCGCGCAATGCCCTGCAATGCGGCTATTGCACCCCTGGTATGGTCATCACCGCCTCGGTCCTGCTGGACGCGGAAGAGATGCCGGACCGAGAGGAAATCCGCGACCACATCTCCGGCAATTACTGCCGCTGCACCGGCTACCACGCCATCGTGGATGCGGTGGAAACGACCCTGAAGGCGCGCGCGGAGGCGGGACGATGAGCGGCGACGTGCCTTCTCCCCTGACCGCGCTGGACCGGCCCAATTCCTATATCGGCCGCGCCGTGCCGCGCCCCAATCTCAAGCGCCTCACCGAGGGGCGGGGCGAGTATGTGAGCGACATCTCGCTGCCGCGCATGGTGCATGTGGTCTATGTGCGCTCTCCCCACGCCCATGCGCGCATCGTCTCCATCGATGCGACCGCCGCGAAGGCGGCCAAAGGCGTGGTGGCGGTGGTGACGGGTGCCGAGATCGCGCAGGTCTGCACGCCCTGGGTGGGTGTGCTCTCCCACATGGTGGGCCTGAAATCCGCGCCGCAGCACCCGATCGCGGTGGATCGCGCCTGCTGGCAGGGCGAGGCGGTGGCCGCCGTGGTCGCCCGCACCCGCGCGCTCGCGGAGGACGCCGCCGCTCTGGTGGAGGTGGAATACGAGCCGCTGACCCCCGTCACCGACATGATGACGGCGCTCGATCCGGAAACCCCGGTCATCCACGAAAGCCTCGGCGACAATCTCGCCTTCGAGCGCAATTTCAGCGGCGGCGATCCGGCCTCCGCCTTCGCCGCGAGCGACCATGTGATCGAGGCCGATTTCGGCTTCGGCCGGCACACCGGCGTCACGCTGGAGCCGCGCGCCATGGTGGCGGATTTCAACCCCGGCACCGGGCGCCTGACGGCCTATCTGGGCACGCAGGCGCCGCACATGATCCAGAACATCCTCTCCATCCACCTTGCCATGCCGGAAAGCGCCATCCGGGTGGTGTGCAAGGATGTGGGCGGCTCGTTCGGCATCAAGGTGCATGTCTATGCCGACGAGATGGCGACCGCCGCCCTCTCCAAGCTGCTTCAGCGGCCGGTGAAGTTCGTGGCCGACCGGCTGGAGAGCTTCCTCACCGATATCCATGCCCGCGACCATCGCGTGAAGGGCAAGGTGGGCGTGATGGCGGACGGCACCATCACCGCCTTCGAGATCGACGACGTGACCGGGATCGGCCCCTATTCGGTCTATCCGCGCACCAGCGCGGTGGAGGCGAACCAGGTGGTGAACCTCACCGGCGGCCCCTACACCTGCCCGAACTACAAGGCGCGGGCGCGGGTCGTCTTCCAGAACAAGAACGTCACCTGCCAGTATCGCGCGGTCGGCCATCCCATCGCCACCGCCGTCACCGAGGGGCTGGTGGACCTTGCGGCGCAGAAGATCGGCATGGACCCGGTGGAGATCCGGCGGAAGAACCTCGTCCGCGACGACGCCTATCCCTGCGCGTCCGCCACCGGGCTGAAGTTCGAGGCGCTCTCCCACCATGCCGCGCTCGACAAGCTGCTGGCCATGATGGACTACCCGCGCCTGCGCGCCGAGCAGGCCGAGATGCGCAAGAAGGGTGTTCATCGCGGCATCGGCTTTGCGAGCTTCATCGAGATCACCAATCCCGGCGCGGCCTTCTATGGCGTCGGCGGCGCGCGCATCTCCTCGCAGGATGGCGCCGTGGTGCGGCTCGATGCTGCGGGCGCGGTGACGGTGCAGACCAGCGCCACCGAGCAGGGGCAGGGCACCGAGGCGGTCATCGCGCAGGTTGTGGCAACGGCGGTGGGCGTGCCGCTGGAGCGGGTGCGCGTCATTTCCGGCGATACCGACCAGACCCCCTATGGCGGCGGCACGTGGGCCTCGCGCGCGGCGGGCATCGGCGGCGAAGCCGCATGGCAGGCGGGCAAGGCGCTGCGGGAGAACGTGCTGGCGGTGGCCGGCGCCATCCTGCAGGCGGAGGCGGGCACGCTGGACGTGCGCGAAGGTGCCGTCGTGGATGCCGATACGGGCCGCGAGCGCATGCCGCTGACCGAACTCGGCCGCATCGTCTATTTCCGCCCGGACACGCTGCCCACCGGCTTTCAGGCGGAACTGATGGCGGTGCGCCATTATGTGCCACGCGGCTATCCCTTCGCCTTCACCAATGGCGTGCAGGCCTCCTATCTGGAGGTCGAGGACGGCTTCGTGAAGCTGCTGGGCCACTGGGTGGTTGAGGATTGCGGCACCATCCTCAACCCGCAACTGGTGGACGAGCAGGTGCGCGGCGGCGTGGTGCAGGGGCTCGGCGGCGCGCTGTTCGAGCATTGCGTCTATGACAGCGAAGGCCAGCTGCAGAATGCCAGCATGGCGGATTATCTCGTGCCTATGGCGTGCGAGATGCCGGACATCCAGGTGGGCCATGTGGTGTCCCCCACCGCCGACAGCGAGCTTGGCGCCAAGGGCGCGGGCGAGGCCGGCACGGCCGGCGCGCCCGCAGCGGTGATGAACGCCATCAACGACGCCCTCTCGCCCTTCGGCGCCGTGGTCACCGACATGCCCTTCACGCCGGACCGCATCCTCGGCGCCTTGCGCGCGGCGAAGGCGGCGCAGGGCGCCTGACGATCGACGAAAGCCAGAGCCGAAAACGGCCGGACACCAACACAGACGGGAGGATCAACATGGGTTCCAGGGACATTCTGGCGGTTTCCCGCCGTAGCCTTCTCAAGGGTGCCGCCCTCGGTGCTGTGGGCGCCATTGCGGCTCCCGCCTATCTGCGCAACGCTTTTGCGCAGACCGGCCCGATCAAGATCGGCTTCCCGGTGCCGATTTCCGGCCCCTATTCCACCGAGGCGCAGGACCAGGTGCGCTGCGCGGAACTCGCCGTCGCCATGTTCAACGATGCCGGCGGGCTGAACGGGCGCAAGGCCGAGCTGCTGGTGCGCGACGACAAGCTCAATCCCGGCGAGGCGGCGACCCGCGCGCTGGAACTGATCGAGAACGACAAGGTGAACTTCCTGTGCGGCTCGCTCTCGGCCTCCGTGCAGCTCTCGGTCAACCAGGTCGCGAAGCAGCGCGGCGTGATCTACAATTCCATCAGCCAGTCCGACAGCATCAACGAGAAGGCGGACTTTTCGAAATACACCTTCCATGAGGGCCTCAACCCCCACATGACGGCGGGTGCGGTCGGCCGCTATGTGTTCCCGAAGTTCGGCAAGCGCGTCGCCTTCCTCATCGCCGACTATGCCTATGGCCACGAAATGGCGCGCGGCTTCCGCAATGCCGGCAAGGCGTTCGGCATCGAGGAAGTGCTGGAGATCAAGCACCCCCTCGGCCAGACCGACTTCTCCACCTTCTTCCCGCGCATCCAGGCGGCACGGCCCAATGTGCTGATCGTCTGCAATTTCGGCCGCGACCAGCTCAACACCGTGAAGCAGGCGACCGATTTCGGGCTCAAGCAGCAGATGAAGATCGCCTTCCCGGTGCTGCTGTTCTCCCAGCGCCTCGCGGGCGGGCCGGGGCCGTTCGAGGGCGTGTTCGGCGGCGCCAATTACTATTGGGGCCTTGAAGAGAAGTTCCCCTCCGCCAAGCGGCTCAACGACGCCTATCGCGCCAAGTTCAACAATGCCGTGCCGACCGATTACGGCGCGCTGGGCTTCGCCGGCGTCTATGCGCTGCTGGAGGGGGTGAAGAAGGCCGGCACCACCGACACGGACGCGATGATCGCCGCTCTGGAGGCGCTGAAATACGACGCCTACAAGGGCGAGGAATATTTCCGCACCTGCGACCATCAGGCGGTGCAGTCCGTGCTGGTGCTGGAATCCAAGCCCCAGGCGCAGGTGAAGTCGCAATACGACGTGTTCAGCATCGTCGATACGCAGCCTGCGGAGGACAAGTTCCTGCGCTCCTGCTCCGAACTCGGCCACGGCTGACCTGTGCGGGCGGCCCGCCATCGGGCCGGGACATTCTCTGCGTGACAGAAAAGCCCTCTCCCGCTTGCGGGGGAGGGGTGGGAGGGGGAGGACCGGGTGGGGTGTTCCGCGCGCCTGCACCGGAACTTCCCCCTCTCCAGCCCTCCCCGCGTCGCGGAAGAGGGCGCGCGGACGGTATTTTTGGGCGCCGTCATGAACGGGCTTGATCCGGCCATGACGGCCTTCGGGTCGTGACCAGACGGAACGGCGCATCAGGGCAAATGATGGATACCCCTCACCGATGACCTTTGACCTCATTCTTCTCCAGGCCTTCACGGGGGTCGCGCTGGGCACCATCTTCGTGCTCGTGGCGCTTGGCCTTTCGCTGATCTTCGGCCTGCTGACCATCGTGAACTTCGCCCACAGCCAGTTCTTCATGCTGGGCGCCTATGTGGGGGTGGTGGTTCTCGCCGTCACCGGCAGCTTCTGGGCCGCTCTCGTCCTCGTGCCGCTGGTGGTGGGGGCCCTCGGCATGGTGTGTGAGCGCGTGCTGATCCGCCCGCTCTACGGGCGCGGCATCGACTATCCCCTGCTGCTCACCTTCGGCCTCGGCCTCATCATCCTTGAACTGGTGCGCATCTTCGCCGGCACGGAGGGCATCCCCTTCAACACGCCGGAGGCGCTGACCGGCGCGGTTGATCTCGGTGTGTTCTTCTTCCCGAAATACCGGCTGTTCCTGATCGGGGTTACGGCGGCCATCCTCGTCGCTCTGTGGTTCTTCCTGGAGAAGACCCCCTACGGCCTCATCATCCGCGCCGGTGCCCGCGATCCGGAAATCGTGCAGGTGCTGGGCGTCGATGTCTCGCGGGTCTGGCTGATCGTGTTCGGCATCGGCACCGGCCTTGCCGCGCTCGCCGGCGTGCTGGCCGCGCCGATCCGGGGTGTGTTCCCGGAAATGGGCGTGCCCGTTCTGGTGGAGGCCTTCGTGGTGACCGTGGTGGGCGGCATGGGCTCGCTGCTCGGCGCGGTCATTGCGGGCCTCGCGGTGGGCATCACGGTCAGTATGACCTCGCTGTTCTATCCCGAGATGACGACGCTCTCCATGTTCCTGCTGATGGCCGTCGTCCTGGTGTTCCGCCCCCGCGGCCTGTTCGGCCGGGCCGGCGTTCTGGATTGAGGATCGATATGGCTTCGGAAACCTCCGCCGCGCGCGGCGCAACCGGGAGCGCGGGCGGCCTCAAGGGCCTTGTCGCGCTCGTCACCCGGCACCGCGTCCTGTGCGCGCTTGTCGTGCTGGCGCTTCTGCCCTTCCTCACGCCCTATGAGGCGCTGGCGGTCAACATCCTGATCTTCGGCCTCTATGCCATGGGGTTCAACCTCATCTTCGGCTATGCGGGCATGCTCTCGTTCGGCCATGCCGCCTTGTTCGGGCTCGGTGCCTATGGCTGCGGCGTGCCGATCGCCAAGTTCGGCGTGCCGTGGTTCCTCGCCTTGCCCATGGGCATTGCCATTGCGGGGCTGGCCTCGGTGGTCATCGGCTGGTTCGCCATCCGCTCGCGCGGCATCTATTTCGCGATGATCACGCTCGCCCTCTCGCAGGTGGTCTATTACACCACCTATCAGTGGGTCTCGCTGACCGGCGGAGAGGATGGACTGCGCGGCGTCAACGTGCCGGCCATCGACATCTTCGGCCTGCATTTCGACATGCTGAACCCCACCACCAAATACTACGTGCTGTTCGTGTTCGCGGCGGTGGCCATCGCCTTGTTCTCGCGCATTCTCAACTCGCCGTTCGGGGCGGTGCTGGAAGCGCTGCGAGAGAACGAGAAGCGCGCGATGGCGTGCGGCTATGACATCGCCCGCACCCGCTGGCTGGCCTTCATCCTGTCCGGCCTGTTCTCGGGCTTTGCGGGCGCGCTCTATGCCATCCACCTGTCGGTGGTGCCGATCGAGACGCTGAACTATTTCAACTCCGCCGAAGTGCTGATGATCACCCTTCTGGGCGGCATGGGCACCTTCTTCGGCGCCTTCATCGGCGCCTATGTCTACATCATGCTCCAGGACGTGGTGACGGTGGTGACGGTGCACTGGCAGCTTGTCATCGGCACCCTGTTCGTCGTGCTGATCCTGTTCTTCCCGCGCGGAATCTGGGGCTCCTTCCTGAAATGGGTGCGGGCATGAACGCACATACTCCCCTCTCTCCCGCCGCCGCGACCGGCACCCCCATCATGGCGGTGGAGGGCGTGGTGAAGCGCTTCGGCGGCTTCACGGCGCTCAACAACGTCACCACCAGCTTCGAGGCCGGGCGGCTGACCTCCATCATCGGCCCCAACGGGGCCGGCAAGAGCACCTTCTTCAACGTGCTCTCCGGCCAGTTTCCGCCGAGCGTCGGCAAGGTGTTCTTCAACGGCGTGGATATTACCGGCACGCCCCAGCACCGGCTCGCCCATATGGGCATCGCCAAGTCGTTCCAGATCACCAACCTGTTCCCCAAGCTCTCGGTGCACGAGAATGTCCGCATCGCCGCGCAGGCCTTGCAGGCGCGCTTCGATCTCTGGCGCCCGCGTGCGGGGCTGAAGCTGGACGAGACGGTGGAAGCGCTGCTGCTGCGCGTCGGCCTTCAGGACCGGCGGCACGAGAGCGTGGACACGCTCGCCCACGGCCAGCAGAGGTGCCTTGAAATCGCAGTGGCTCTGGCCTGCGAGCCCAAGGTGCTGCTGCTGGACGAGCCCACCGCCGGCATGAGCCCGGAGGAGGCGAAGGACATGATGGACCTCATCCTCAAGCTCAATGCCGAGCGCACGGTGATCCTCGTGGAACACCGCATGAAGCTGGTCATGGGCATTTCCGACCGCATCGTGGTGCTGCACCACGGCACGCTGCTGGCCGAGGGGACGGCGGACGATATCCGCCGGCACGAGGAAGTGCGGCGGGTCTATCTCGGACAATCGGTATGAGCATGCTCGAGGTCATAAATCTCAACGCCTGGTACGGGCGCAGCCACATTCTCCAGGGCGTCGGCTTCGAGGTGGGGCAGGGGGAGGCCGTGTGCCTCATCGGCCGCAACGGCGCGGGCAAGACCACCACCCTGCGCTCCATCATGGGGCTGGTGGGCAAGCGCACCGGCAGCGTGATGTTCAAGGGGCAGGAGATCATTTCCTCGCCCACCCACAAGCGGCTCGGCATGGGGCTCGCTTATGTGCCGGAGGACCGGCGCATCGTGCGCGGGCTGACGGTGCTAGAGAATCTGCGCCTCGGCCTCGTCGCCTCGCCCAACCGCAGCCGGGAAGCCGAAATCGTCGACCGGATCGCCGAGACGTTCCCGCGCCTGCGGGAGCGGCTGCACCAGCAGGGCGATACGCTTTCGGGCGGCGAGCAGCAGATGCTGGCCATCGCCCGCGCGCTTGCCGCCGACCCGCAGCTCATCATGCTGGACGAGCCCTCGGAAGGCATCATGCCGGTGCTGGTGGACGAGATGTTCGAGCTGTTCGCACGCCTGAAGGCGCAGGGGCTCACCATCCTCATCGTCGAGCAGAACGTGGAGCGGGCGCTGGCACTGGCGGATCGCGCCTATATCGTGGACCAGGGCGAAATCGTGCATTCCGGCATCTCGGGGGAATTGCTCGCCAATCCCGAGATCCAGGAAAAATACTGCGCGATTTGAGGGCGGCCTGAGTGCCCAGGCGGTTCCTCCTCTGGAAGCGTCATGCCCGGGTTTGACCCGGGCATCCTCTCGATGGGAGGTCAGGCGTTCTGTAATGCATGAGCTGGCATCGCGGCTGGTGAGCTGCCCGCGCAATGTCGCTCTTCGTCCAAAGGGTGGATGACGGCTTTCGACTAACTGCTGCCGTTGGTGATGAGCACTTGTTTTCGCATTAGCGGACATTCTGCCTTGCTATATGTCGCGGGCTAAATGACAACGACGCCCAGAGATCTATTTAAGTTAGGTTTGCGGGATAAGTGCGATGGTTTCGAGGCTTTTGGACGAAATTGGAACCAATTCCCCGAAAGAAATTCGGGCTTTTATCAAGCTTTTTATGTGGGCCGGACACGAGGAGGCGTATCGGGAGTTTGTTAACGCCAACTCATCCGTGTTGAAAAAGTTTGAAGAGCGCAAAAATATGCTCGAAATGGGCTATTTCAATGCACAGGATTTATTAGTTTTATTGCATGCGTGTGGGGATGGTGAGGGAACTAACACATCGCTTGTAATGCCACTACTGCGGCGGCTCATTGAATGGGGTTTGGTCTTGGACCAATCCATGTTTGGTGAGCTCGCATTCTTCAGCCACGCTTGGAATATGGACAGAATTGCCGCTTCTATGATCCTCCGAATTGTCGACAATATTCTGCTCGGGCCTAGCTATGTTGCACGGAAGTATCGTGGAAGCGTGCCAGCCGTTTACGTTCGACGAGGGGAGGACGAGCACACAGGGACTGGCTTTCTAGCCACCAGCAAACTCGGCGGGAATAAGCGCGTCATAGTCACAGCGAAGCATAACGTTGACCCAAAGGAGGGCATCACGTTCCTTGATTTGAATGAGCCTGAAGGCAACGTTTTTAAGCCAATCAATAGACGATGGATTTTGCACCCTAGACTTGATTTGGCACTTCTTGAAATTCAGTGCGATGAAGCAATCACACCGATATTCCCTATCGGGAGCCCATCCGTGCTGACGCGAACCATTACTCTGGGCTACCCACGTATCGCCACAACCGACTTGCCTTACCTTCTGGCCCATGGTGGTGAGCTAAACGCAATAGTTAATAACTACCATGGGGAAGAGAGATTGATCATTTCAAATGTGGTGGCACCAGGGAACAGTGGTGGGCCTGTCTTGGACGAAGCAGGCTTATGTCTCGGTGTTGTGGTCAATTCATTTGAGACTAAGCACGAAGGTGGCATTGAAAAGGCAAGTTCTGCTATCCTAGCCAAACAAGTCTTTGAATTTATTGACCCATATTGCCGCTAAGCAATTATATTGGCTTACGGAGGGCTGGGTGCCTGAATATTTGTGGATAGCGCCGAAAAGAGACGGCCCTAAATCCACCCCTAGCAGGCATTGCTTGGGGCTGCTCAGATGGTCACCGCGAGCCATCGTCAGTGCCGGCTCAAACCCAGCTGGGAATAACGACCGCTCAAGTGCAGGAGAGGTCTCGCTCGGGCCAAGCCTCTGAAATGGCCATGCCCGGGATTGACCCGGGCATGGACGGTCCTCCTCAAGCGGAAGATCCGGATGGCCCTCCCGGCACGGCCCCGTGGATCCCCGGGTCAAGCCCGGGGATGACGGCCGTGGGGGCCTGAGAGGGCGACATGCCTCAGCTGTGGAAGGTGGTCTCCACCGGCACGCTCGCCTTGATGGCGTTGGAATAGGGGCAGATGGTGTGGGTGGTGTCGAGGAGCTTCTGCGCCTCTTCCGCGTTCATGCCCGGCAGGTAGGCGTCGAGCGCCGCCGTGATGCCGAAGCCGCCTTCCGAGCGCGGGCCGATGCCGATGGTGGCGGTGACCGTCGAGCCCTCGGGAACCTTGGTCTTCAGTTGCGCGGCAGCGACGCGCATGGCGCCGAGGAAGCAGGCCGAATAGCCCAGCGCAAACAGCTTCTCCGGATTGGCGCCATCGCCGCCGGGACCGCCCAGTTCCTTCGGCACGGTGAGCTGAAGGGCGAGGGTGCCATCCGCCAGTGCGGTCTTGCCGTCGCGGCCGCCGCCGGTTGCGGTTGCGGTGGTCTTGTACTTTGCATCCACGGACATGGGACTTCTCCT
>NCCY01000347.1 GCA_002279855.1 Rhizobiales bacterium 12-68-15 | reverse complement strand
GATGCGGCCTCGCTGACCGAGATCGAGAAGAGCCCGGAGCTTCTGGCACTGGCGCGGGCCGAAGGCAGGGTCGCCTTTGCCGACAATTGCGCGCCCTGCCACGGCGCGGGTGGCGGCGGGGCCAAGGGCTTCCCGAACCTCAATGACGACGACTGGCTGTGGGGTGGCAGCCTGCCCCAGATCGAGGCCACCCTGCTGCACGGCATCCGCTCCGGCGACGATGCCGGCCATCAGGGCAACATGCCGGGCTTTGCCGGCGTGCTGAGCCGGCCGCAGATGTCGGACGCGGCGGAATATGTCCGCTCGCTTGCCGGCCTCGTGCCGGCAAGCGATCCCGCCGCGCAGCGGGGCGCGCCGGTGTTCAAGGCCAATTGCGCCGTCTGCCACGGCGAGGACGGCAAGGGGAAGGTGGACCTCGGGTCCAAGAACCTGACCGACAACATCTGGCTGTATGGCGGCGACAAGGCCACCATCATGCAGACCATCGCGCAGGGGCGCGGCGGGGTCATGCCGGCCTGGGGCCAGCGCCCACCATCAAGGCCCTCACCGTCTACGTCCACACGCTGGGCGGGGGTCAATAGAGCCTGATCCGTTCAGGTTGACCGACCTGGACGGTGAATCAGTCTCTCAATCCGTGAGAGAGCCGGTTCGCCGCGAAACGCCATGTCCTCCACCGCCTCCCGCCCCCCCTCTCCCGCAGCGCCCGACACCGGCGCTGCGGCCGACGAGCCCCTCTATGAGGCGCGGCGGCAAATCTATCCCCAGAGTGTCCAGGGACGTTTCCGCAAGATCAAGTGGATCCTGCTGGCGATCACGCTGGCCATCTACTATCTGCTGCCTTTCGTGCGGTGGGACCGGGGTCCGGACGCACCGCATCAGGCTGTGCTCATCGATTTCCCCGCCCGCCGGTTCTATTTCTTCTTTCTGGAAATCTGGCCGCAGGAATTCTATTACGTCGCCGGTCTTCTGATCCTCGCGGCGCTGGCCCTGTTTCTCATGAACGCAGTGGCTGGGCGCATCTGGTGCGGCTATCTTTGCCCCCAGACCGTCTGGACAGACCTCTTCCTTGCCGTCGAACGCCTGATCGAGGGCGACCGGCGCGAGCGCATGAAGGCGGATGCCGGCCCCTGGACCCTTGAGAAGGTCACCCACAAGACGCTGAAGCACACCGTGTGGCTTCTGATCGCGTGGTGGACCGGCGGTGCGTGGGTGCTCTACTTTGCCGATGCGCCCACACTGGTGGTGGAACTGGCGACGCTTCAGGCGCCGATGATCGCCTACGCCTCCATCTTCGTCCTGACCTTCACCACCTATGTTCTCGCCGGCCACATGCGCGAGCAGGTCTGTACCTATATGTGCCCGTGGCCGCGCATCCAGGCCGCGCTGACCGACGAATACGCCCTCAACGTCGCCTATCGCTACGATCGGGGCGAGCCGCGCGGCTCCCTGAAGAAGGGCACGTTGCTGCGTGACGCAGGCCAGCCGGCGGGCGACTGCATTGATTGCGGGCAATGCGTCGCCGTGTGCCCCACCGGAGTGGACATCCGCGAGGGCTCGCAGCTCGCCTGCATCCAGTGCGGGCTGTGCATCGACGCCTGCAACACCATCATGGACAAGATCCACCGGCCCCACGGCCTGATCGCCTATGACAGCGAGGCGAACTTCAAGGCACGGGCGGAGGGAACACCCCAGCGCACCCGCATCGTGCGTCCGCGGACCATTCTGTATGCCGCGCTGATTGCGGTGGCGGCGGGTGTCATGATGGCAGGGCTTGCCACGCGGTCCGCAGAAAGCGTCGCCGCCATCCATGACCGCAACCCCCTGTTCGTGCGCCTCTCGGACGGTGCCATCCGCAATGCCTACACGTTGCGCCTCGCCAACAAGGAACTGGAAGCGCGCAGCTTCCTCCTCTCCGTCGCCGGCGTGCCCGGGGCGAGCCTCGACATCATCGGCCAGGCCGCCGACGCGGCCGTTGTGGTGGGGCCGGACCAGACCCGCGAAGTGCGTGTTCTCGTCACCACCCGCACACATCTCGATGCGGGCGTCTCCCTGCCCGTGACGTTTATCATCCGGGATCAGGCCACCGGGGCGGAAGCCCACGTGGACGATCATTTCTTCGGCCCGTGAACCTTCGCAAGGCAAAGCCATGTCCCCGCGCCTCATGCCTGCCACCGAACCCCGTCCTCTCACCGGGCGCTTCGTGCTCATCAGCCTGCTGACCTTTTTCGGCGTCATCATCGGCGTCAACATGGTTATGGCCCGGCTGGCGGTGAGCACCTTCGGCGGGGTGGAGACGGAAAGCTCCTACAAGGCGGGCCTCGCCTTCCGGGGCGAGGAACAGGCCGCCGAACGACAGGCGGAGCGGCACTGGCGGGTGGAGGCGCGGATCGCCGATCTCGGCGGCGGCGGTCGCAGCATCATCGTCACCGCCCGCGATGCCTCGGGCGCTCCCTTGTCCAAGAACAGGGTTCAGTTGCCCTGATCCCGCTTCGGCGGGCGGAGGATGTCCGGTGCGTGCCACAGCCGCCGATTACAGTGTCTTCATCGGCCATGACGCGGCTGGCCATGCCCAGATGAATCTGGTGGTGGAAGGCATTGAGCGGGACGGCAGCATCGAGGAGATCGAGCGCGGCCTCGCCAGCCTGCCGGGGGTGATGCGGGCGCGGCTCAACTACACCAGCCATCGCCTCAATGTCGCCTGGGACGCAGCCGCCGCGCCGGACGCGGTCATGGAGCGTCTCGAATCCCTCGGCTACCGCGCCCACCCCTATGCCCCACCCGCCCTTGATGCGGAGGCGCAACAGGGCAAGTGGCTGCTGCGGTGCCTCGGGGTGGCCGGCTTTGCCGCCATGAACGTGATGCTCCTGTCCGTCTCGGTCTGGGCCGGCAATGTGAGCGACATCACGCCGGAAACGCGCGACCTGTTTCACTGGGTCTCGGCGCTCATCGCCCTGCCCGCCGCCGCCTATGCCGGTCAGCCCTTCTTCCTCTCCGCGCTCCAGGGCCTGCGCACCCGCCGGCTGAACATGGATGTGCCGATTTCGCTGGGGGTGATCCTCGCGCTGGGCATGTCGCTGGTGGAAACCGCCCTGCACCGCGAGCACGCTTATTTCGACAGCGCGCTCATGCTGCTCTTCTTCCTTCTGGCGGGGCGCTATCTCGATCACGCGGCGCGCCAGCGCACCCGGTCGGTGGCGGCGAATGTCTCGGCCCTGCGCGGCGAAATGGCCTTCCGGCTGGCGCCGGACGGGCAGCCGGTGCTGGTGCCGGTCCAGGCGCTGGCGGCGGGTGATGTCCTGCTGGTTCCCCCCGGCGAGCGCATCGGCGCGGATGGTACCATCGAGGACGGGCAATCCAGCATCAGCGAGGCCCTCGTGACCGGCGAGACCCTGCCGCGCCTCGTGGCGACAGGAGATCTGGTCCATGCCGGCAGCCTGAACGGGGACGGCGCGCTGAGGGTGCGGGTCACCGCAGGCGGCGACCGGACGCTGGTGGACGAGGTGCAGCGGCTGCTCGATGCGGCCATGACCGCGCGCGGGGCCTATGTGCGCCTCGCCGACCGGGTCGCCCGCGCCTATGCGCCCGTGGTGCATGTCACCGCGCTGGCGGCCGCGAGCTTCTGGATCGCCATGGGTCTCGGGCTGCATGACTCCATCATGATCGCGGTGGCCGTGCTCATCATCACCTGCCCCTGCGCGCTGGCGCTGGCCGTTCCAGCCGTTCAGGTGGTGGCGACGGGCGCGCTGTTCCGGGCGGGCGTCCTGCCCCGGTCCGCGGACATGATCGAGAGGCTGGCGCAGGTGGATACGGTGGCGTTCGACAAGACCGGAACGCTCACCCTGCCGGATCCCGTGCTGCATGTGCCGGAGGGGACGGACCCCGAATTGGTGGCGCTGGCGGCGCGTCTCGCCCTGTCCAGCCGGCATCCGCTGGCCGCGATCCTCGCCCGAAGGGCGGCGGGCGCTGCGTTTGAGGGGGTCACCGAGACCACCGGAGCGGGCATTTCGGCGCGGATCGATGGCTTCGACGCGCGCCTTGGCAGCCCGGCCTTCTGCGGCCTCCCGGCGCCGGACCATGTGCCGCCATCCGCCTCCCTCATTGCCTTCCGCCTTGCAGATCAAGGCTTTGTGGCCGGCGTCGACCAGGCGCTGCGCCCCGATGCGCAGGAGGTGATCGGCGCGCTCAGGGGCATGGGCCTGCGCCTTCTGATCCTGTCGGGCGACCGGCCGGAGGCGGTGGCGCCGGTAGCCGCCGCACTCGGTATCACCGATTTCCGGGCCGGTCTGAAGCCGGCTGACAAGATTGCCGCGCTCGATGCCCTCAAGGCGGAAGGGCGGCGGGTGCTGATGGTGGGAGACGGGCTGAACGACGCGCCCGCCCTGGCGGCGGCCTATGTCTCGCTGTCGCCGGTGGCGGCGGCGGCGGTGACGAAGGCGCAGGCGGATGCGGAATTCCTCGGAGATCATCTCGCCCCCGTCCGCGCTGCGGTGCTTTGTGCCCGGCTTAGCCTCGCCCGCATCCGGGAAAACCTCGCGATCGCCCTGCTCTATAATCTCATCGCCGTTCCGCTCGCCGTCGCCGGCCATGTGACCCCCCTTGTGGCCGCCCTCGCCATGTCGGGATCGTCCATCCTCGTCATCGCCAACGCGCTGCGGGCGCGGCTGCCGGCTGCGGCCGCCATGGAGATCGGCCCATGAACGTGCTGGTCTATCTGGTGCCCCTCGCGCTCGGGCTGGGTCTCGCCGGGCTGTTCACCTTCCTGTGGTGTCTGAAGGCGGGGCAGTATGACGATCTCGACGGCGCGGCCCGGCGCATCCTGTCGGACGAGGACGTGAAGCGATGAGCAGCATCGGCGCCCGCTCCCGCCTTCCGGTCCGGCCCGGCCTGCTGTCCTGCATCTGCGACGGCATTGCGGGGGCGCCGGCCAATGACAATGGCGGACGCCCGCTGGGCATGCTGGGGCTGCTGCACCGGCAGTTCGCCTTCGCCTGCATCGGCGGGCTCTGGCTCGGCATGGCGCAGGGCTTTTCCTTCTTCTACCGTCACGAGGCGGCGGCCGCCTCCGCCCGCCCCGGCGCGGCCAGTGCCGGCGTGCTGGCGGGCGGATTGCTGGCGGCGCTGGCGGGGCCGGCACTCGCCCGCGCGGCGGAGGCGCTGGTGGCGCCCTATTTTCTGGTAGGTGCCGCACTGCTCGCCGCCTGCGCCCATCTCGCCGCGCTCGCCGTGGCGGTGCGCCTCGCCCCGGACCCGGTCAGTGCCGGCGAACAGTCGGAGCCGGCGCCGGTGCGCGCCATCCTGCTCCCGAGCCTCGCGGCGGGCCTCGCCTGGGCGT
The DNA here is from genome assembly GCA_002279855.1 of Rhizobiales bacterium 12-68-15. Lineage (GTDB taxonomy): Bacteria > Pseudomonadota > Alphaproteobacteria > Rhizobiales > Xanthobacteraceae > Aquabacter. The sequence continues at coordinate 1,737 of NCCY01000347.1, read as the reverse complement.
CCATGAGCCTTCTCATGGGCGGGTCACCGCTGAAGCTGGTGGATTGCGGCATTTCGGAAAGCGCCACCTTCGGCTTCATCGCGCTGCATGTGTTCGCCATGTATGCCCCGGCCGTTCCGCTCATGTGGGTGGCCCGCCATGTCTCCGCCCCCGCACTCGCGGGTGCCGGCGTGGGACTGAGCGGCCTTGCAATCGTGATGGCGGTGGCGAGCCGGGAGCCGTCGGTGCTGGCGGCAGCGCTCGTCATGTCGGGCGCGGGCTGGTGCACCGCGACGGTCGGCGCCACGGCCTGGCTGCGCGCGGCGGGATCACCGGGCCGGCTCGGGCTGGCGCTGCATGACTTCACGCTGTTTGCGTGCGCCCTGCTCGGTGCCCAGGCGGCGGCCTTCCTGTAGCGCCCAAAAAAAAGGCCGGGCACATGGCCCGGCCTGTTGAAACAGGAAAACGTTGGATCAGAGCGCGGCGCGCACCATTTCCAGCTTGTTGCGGAACGCAACGAGGGCGACGGGGGACGCGGGATCGAGGTCCGACATGATGAAGTCGGCCAGCGCGCCGGCGCGGTGTTCGCGCAGGAAGCCACGGGCTTCGCGCAGCGACTTCACTTCACGCTCGTCATTGCCGATCACGATGCGGACGGAGGCAGCGGCAACATTCTTCGAGATCGAGCCCATCGCAGTCTGTTCCTTCTGTGCCTGGCGCGTAGTGCGCTTTCGAGAGGGTAAACCCGCGGTTAAGCCGCGGGTTCCACGCCGCTGCGCACGGAAGACGGGATTTTTTCATTTCACCATGCCGGCAACCTGCCGCGCCACATCCGCGATGATCCCGCTGCTCGCCTCCACATCCAGCCGGGACTTGGTGAGGAAAACGACCATGACGACGGGGTCGGCCTCCGGGGCAGCGCCGGGGGCCAGGGCGAACCCCACGTCATTCACCGTGCCGTTGTTGCCGGTGCCGGTCTTGTCGCCCACATGCCAGCCCGGCAACCCCGCCCGCAGGCGCGTGTCGCCGGTCTTCGTGGCGACGAGCCAGTCGCGCAACTGCGTCCGGGACGCCGGCTTCAGCACGGTGCCCGCCACCAGCCGCCGGATGCTGCCGGCCATGGCGGCCGGGGTGCTGGTGTCGCGCGGATCCCCGGGGATCGCCGAATTCAGCGCCAGTTCCCAGCGGTCGAGCCGGGTCACGGTGTCCCCGGTCCGGCGCAGGAAGGCCGTCAGACCCTCCGGCCCGCCCAAGGTGGCCAGCAGGAGATTGGCGGCGCCATTGTCGCTGAGCGCCACGGTTGCGGCACACAGTTCGCCGACCGTCATGCCCTCAGCCACGTTCTGCCGCGTGACGGGGGAGTGGCCGACCGGATCGGCAGCGGTGTAGGTGATGCGGCGGTCCAGCCGTTCCCGCCCCTCGTCCACCCGCGCCAGCACGGCGGCCGCCAGCAGCAGCTTGAACGTGCTGCACATGGCGAAGCGCTCCTGCGCCCGGTGAGCGGCAATGATGCCGCCCGCGCCATCGAGCACGCAGATGCCGAGACGCCCGCCGGTCTTCGCCTCAAGCGGCGCAAAGGCGCCTGCGGGCGCCGGTGCCGCCAGCAGGCGCGGGCTCGCTCCAAGAACACCCGTGGGCAGGAGAAGCGCCATGGCGGTGCGACGGGTGATCTGCATGAAGGTGCGGCTCCAGAACCGTGCCGGATGATGCCGGACGCAAAATGGCCGGCGATGACGGATGCCATCCACCGGCCACGCA
>NCCY01000050.1 GCA_002279855.1 Rhizobiales bacterium 12-68-15 | reverse complement strand
CCGGCTAAGGTACCTTTGCCCCGCCAGAGTGAGGTTCACCCCACTTGAGTGCCGGATGAACAGCGACACGCCGATCTCGTCTTCGAGATCGCGCACGCTCCGGCTGATGGACGATTCCTTGACCTCAAGAGCCACACCGGCTCTTCGGAAGCTTCCGTGCTCGGCGGCCGCCACGAAATAGCGCAGGTGGCGTAGTTCGATCGAGGTGGAAAACGGCGCAGCCATCCGGGCACCGGCGTGTTGAAGAGCTCCTGGATATTGATACCCAAAGTTATGGGGAGGGTCGAGAGTCGCATAGCCGGCGGCACCGCCCTCGCGACGACGCCTAGAGATGCTCGATATGGGGACTTTCTAATGCGCCGCCTGTCCTGGCGTTTGGGCGCTTTCTGAAAGACTAGATACCGCTCGTTTTGACAGCCTTAGGTCCTTCAGAACCGGCGCAATCAAAAGTTGCAGTGGCGCACCCGACACGATTCGAACGTGTGGCCTCCGCCTTCGGAGGGCGGCGCTCTATCCAGCTGAGCTACGGGTGCCTGCTGCTTACGCAGTGCTTACTCGGATTTCTCGCGAAAGTGAAGCCCTCGGCCACACGCCCGCAAGTCATTGAATTCAAAACCGCTTTTCTTCACATTCTTCGCACCAACCGGCTTGACACGTGCCTTCGGAGGGCAGCGCTCTATCCAGCTGAGCTACGGGTGCTGCGCGGCGCTTCGTGTAGCCCATTGCGGCGGCGATGACAATCGTGGGCGACCGGAGACTGACGGGATTTCGGGGGACGATGCGCGCGCCAACCTCGTCCCTTGCAGAACCCTTGCCTGACCTCATGGCCACTTCACCACCGGCGGCATGGAGGAGAGGATGGAGGCGACATTGCCGCCGGTCTTGAGGCCGAAGATGGTGCCCCGGTCATAAAGCAGATTGAATTCCACATAGCGCCCGCGCCGGATGAGCTGTTCCTCGCGGTCCGCCTCGGTCCAGGGCGCAGTGAAGTTGGCGCGCACAAGCTTTGGGTAGATATCGAGGAAGGCGAGCCCCACATCGCGGGTGAAGGCGAAATCCGCCCCGAACGTGCCGCTGTCCAGCCAGTCGTAGAATATGCCGCCGATGCCGCGCATCTCGTTGCGGTGCTTCAGGAAGAAATAGTCGTCGCACCACGCCTTGAGCTTCGGATAATCGGCCACCTCATGCCCGGCGCACGCCGCTTCCATGGCGGCATGGAAGGCGCGGCTGTCGGGATCGCCCTGGGTGCGGCGGCGCTCGAGCACAGGGGTCAGGTCCGCCCCGCCGCCGAACCAGCTCTTGGTGGTGACGACGAAGCGGGTGTTCATGTGGACGGCCGGCACATGGGGGCTGGCCATGTGGGCGATCAGCGAAATCCCGGAAGCCCAGAATCGCGGGTCGTCCGACGCTCCCGGAATCTGGCCGCGAAATTCGGGCGCGAACTCTCCGAATACCGTGGATACGTGCACGCCCACCTTCTCGAAGAGCCGCCCGCGCATGAGGGCCATGGTGCCGCCGCCACCCGGCGCGCCGCTATGGTCGGTCCGCTCCCACGGGGTGCGGGCGAATCGGCCGGCGCCGCCGGGGAACAGGGCGGACGGGGCATCGTCCTCCAGCGACTCGAAGGCAGAGATGATCCGACCCTGAAGCGCCTCGAACCATGCGCGCGCCTGCGCCTTATGATCCTCGATATCCGCGTGCAGCATGCCACCTGTCCTGATGTCAGTGTGTTCTAGCCCGGCGGTCTGCCGGGGGAAACCGGCGCGTCGAAGCCGCCGGTCTGGCGCAGCGCCTCGCCCAGCGCCATTCCGGCGCAGACCGCGACGTTCAGCGACCGCAGGCCGGGACGCAGGGGAATGACCAGCCGGGCATCCGCGGCCGCATGGACCTCGTCCGGCACGCCGGCCGATTCGCGGCCGAACAGCAGCATGTCGTCGGCACGGAAGGCGAACTCGTGGAAGGGCGCCGCGCCGCGCGTGGTGAACAGGATGAGGCGCCGTCCTGCCTCCCGGCGGGCAGCCTCAAAGGCGGCGAAGGAGGCGTGGCGCACCATCTGCGCCGCATCGAGATAATCCATGCCCGCCCGCCGGAAGGCCGCATTGCCCACCGGGAAGCCGGCAGGCTCGATGATATGCACGGGCACGCCGAGGCAGGCGCCGAGCCGAAGGCAGGTGCCGGCATTCTGGGCGATATCGGGGCAGAAAAGTGCAAGATGCATGGCGGGCAGGGTAGCGCCGACGGCGTCCGGATGTGGTGCGGCTTCACGTCTCAAAGGGGAGTTGTCCTGCCGGGATGCCGCGCAACCATTGGAAAAACAGGGCTGTTGCGCGCACATGCCGCTGCTGGTGGACGGCGTGCCGCACGGTCACAATCTGGACAAGGGATAAAGAGGGTGCAATTAGAGGCAATCGAATGTGGCGATCCGCAGGCTGCGGGACCGTCGCACCTATAAGGCCTCGCGTCGCGCGCGGAAGGGAGCTTCCCGCGCTCGGAGCTCCCTCCTGCACCCTGCGTGCCGCGACGGTCGGGCCATACAAGGAGTGAGGATTAACGCCGTGGCACATACGGAGACCTCGGGTACCAACCGTCGGGACTTTCTCTATATCGCCACGGGCGCCGTTGGCGCGGTCGGCGCCGCGAGCCTCGTCTGGCCCTTCATCTCACAGCTTCAGCCCGACCAGTCGGTGCTCGCCCTGTCCACCGCCGAGGTGGATCTGTCGCCCATCGCCGAAGGCCAGATGGTGACCGTGCAGTGGCGCGGCAAGCCGATCTTCATCTTCAATCGCGCGCCCAAGGTCGTCGAGACCGTGCGCGCGGTGCCCCTGAGCCAGCTCATCGATCCGCAGCCCGATCAGGACCGCGTCAAGTCTGGCCATGACAATTTCCTGATCGTCGTCGGTATCTGCACCCATCTCGGGTGCGTGCCGATCGGCAACCAGGGCAATTACGAGGGCTGGTTCTGCCCGTGCCACGGGTCCCAGTATGACGCTTCGGGCCGCGTGCGCGTCGGGCCGGCGCCGCTGAACCTGCCCGTGCCGCCTTATACGTTCACCTCCGACACCAAGATCGTGATCGGCTGACGCCTGCGTCGCTCAAAGAAGGTTGGACCCATGGAAGGACACTCCACCTACCAGCCCAAGGGGAAGGTCGCGCGCTGGTTCGAGAGCCGGCTGCCGCTGGTCGGGCTCGCCCATTCCTCGGCGGTCGCCTATCCAACGCCGAAGAATTTGAACTATCTCTGGACGTTCGGCGCGATCCTCACCTTCATGCTGGTATGCCAGATCGTGTCGGGCATCGTGCTCGCCATGCACTACACCGCCTATGCGCCGATCTCGTTCGCCCGGGTCGAGCACATCATGCGCGATGTGAACTATGGCTGGCTGATCCGCTACATCCACGCCAACGGCGCGTCGATGTTCTTCATCGCGGTCTATATCCATATCTTCCGCGGCCTCTATTACGGCTCCTACAAGGCGCCGCGCGAGGTGCTGTGGATCCTCGGCGTCGTCATCTACCTGCTGATGATGGCCACGGCGTTCATGGGCTATGTGCTCCCCTGGGGCCAGATGTCCTACTGGGGCGCCACCGTCATCACCAACCTGTTCTCTGCCATTCCGGTGGTCGGCGAGACCATCGTGCAGTGGCTGTGGGGCGGCTATTCGGTGGGTGACCCCACGCTGAATCGCTTCTTCTCCCTGCATTATCTGCTGCCCTTCATGATTGCCGGCGTGGTCGGCCTCCATATCTGGGCGCTTCACCATGTGGGCCAGAACAACCCCGAAGGCGTGGACGTGAAGAGCGTCGCCAAGGACACCGTGCCGTTCACCCCCTATGCGACCATCAAGGACATGTTCGCGATGGTGGTGTTCCTGATGTTCTTCGCGTGGTTCATCTTCTACATCCCGAACTATCTCGGCCACTCCGACAACTACATCCCGGCCAATCCGCTGGCGACGCCGGCGCACATCGTGCCCGAATGGTACTTCCTGCCGTTCTACGCGATCCTGCGCTCGGTGCCGGACAAGCTCGGCGGCGTGCTTGCCATGTTCGGCGCGATCGCTGTGCTGGCCTTCCTGCCCTGGCTCGACACGTCCAAGGTGCGGTCCGCCCGATATCGCCCGATGTTCAAGCAGTTCTTCTGGATCTTCCTGGTGGTGGCGGTAGGCCTCGGCTATCTCGGCTCCAAGCCGGCTGAAGGCGGCTACGTGATCGCCTCGCGCATCTTCACCGTCTATTATTTCGTCCACTTCCTCATCATCCTGCCCGTGCTCGGCCTCATCGAGCGGCCCCGGCCCATGCCCGCATCCATTGCGGACGCGGTGCTGGCACGGGGAGCGAAGGGCGCGACTGCGTCCGGCGCCAAGGCCTGACCGAGAGCGCGGAGAGAGAGATGATCAATCGCAGCAGTCTCTTCGGTGCCCTTGCGGCGGCGGTGGTGGCTTTCACCCCCGCACTTGCGGCGGAAGGCGGGGACCGGCCGCACCGGGAATCCTGGTCCTTCGCCGGCCCGTTCGGCACCTATGACCAGGCCCAGCTCCAGCGGGGCTTCAAGGTGTTCCGCGAAGTGTGCGCCTCGTGCCACTCGGCGAACTTCCTGTATTTCCGCAATCTCGCGCAGCCGGGCGGTCCCGGCTTCAGCGAGGCGCAGGCCAAGGTGGTCGCGGGGGAATATCAGGTCACCGATGGTCCCAACGACCAGGGCGAGATGTACCAGCGTCCCGGTCGCCTGTCGGATCACTGGCCCGCGCCGTTCCCGAACGAGCAGGCCGCGCGCGTCGCCAATGGCGGTGCCTATCCGCCGGACTTTTCCGTGCTCGCCAAGGCCCGCTCCTATTATGTGGGCTTCCCCGGCTTCATCACGGATGCCTTCATCCAGTATCAGGAGCACGGGGTGGATTACATCCACGCGCTGCTGCTCGGATATGTGGAGCCGCCGGCGGGCGTGACGGTGCAGCCCGGCCTGCACTACAACACCTATTTCCCCGGCCACCAGATCGCCATGCCCAAGCCGATCTCGGACGGGCAGGTGGAATATACCGACGGCACGCCCCAGACGGTGGACCAGTATTCCCGCGACGTGACGGCCTTCATGATGTGGCTCGCCGAGCCCCATCTGGACACCCGCAAGCGCATGGGCTTCCAGGTCTTCATCTTCCTGATCGTCCTGTCCGGGCTGCTCTACTTCACCAAGAAGAAGGTGTGGAAGGATGTGGCCCACTGAAGCTGCGCCAACCTTTTGATGATGTGCACAGGCCCCCTTGCGGGGCCTGTTGCTTTTTGGGGCACCGCACGGGCGCTCAGCGACCGGCCACCGGCCGCTGTCGAGCGCGTCCGAGGCTCTCGTGCCGCTCTGCCTCGCTCTCGGCCATCGTCCCCATGCGGTAGGGATGCTCGCCAGTGAAGGCCGCCAGCGTTTAGAGATAGGGCCTGTGTCAGCCGTCAGACGCGGGTGGCCAGCATGACGAACCAGTCGGGCAGGGCCTGAACGACGGCCGCCTCGATCACTTTGTCGAAGCCGGTGAGGATCAGCAGGGCGACGACCACCAGAGCGGTGCCGAAAATGCGTCGAGACGCGCTCGCAAAGCCGGACACGCGCCCGCGCGCGGCCCCGGTCAGCCGGCGCAGGCCATACCCCACCGCCAGCAGCGACAGCCCGGCCCCGAGCGCAAATGTCACCATGGCGACGGAAGCGGTGAACTGCGATCCGCCTGTCGCGGCCAGAGCGAAGGCGGCGCCGAGGGTGGGACCGATGCAGGGTGCCCAGGCAAGCCCGAGAAGGGCGCCGGTGCCGAACTGCCCGGCCGCCCCCGACGGCAGGCGGGATGCCAGCCGCCCGGCGAGACCAGAGGTTGGCGCGGCGAGGGACGACAGGCGCTCGCCCACCATCGGCACGGCCAATGCGATCCCCGCCGCAAGCAGCAGCACGGCCGCCGCAGCGCGCAGCGGCCACCAGGACCCGAACTCGATGCCCACCGCCGCCAGCGCCATTCCGCTCACGGCGAAGCTGAAGGCAAGCCCGAGTGCCAGCGCCGCCGGACCGAACCGGCTGGAGGCCGCTGCCCCGGCCACCAGAACCGGCACCAGCGGCAGGACGCAGGGATTGAGAATGGTGAGCAGGCCGGCAAGGAAGCTCAGGGCGATCAGCATGGCGCGCTCATGACGTCAGGCCTCTCCGGAGCTTCCGTGAAGCGCGGGGGCTCAAGAGCGGAGGGGCCCGTTCAGGTGCGGGCATAGGCGGTGTCGAGCACCTTCACCACCGAATCCTCCGTAACCCCCCAAGACATCCGCCCGGTCTCGCGCGGGCCGCGATAGGCGATGAGGGTGGAGCGGGGCACGTTCAAGGCCTCCACGACCTCTTTCTGATTGTCATAGGACACCCGGAAGAAGGCGGCGTCGGTGAATTTGGGCTCGACCATGAGCCGGTTCAGGATCACCTCCTGCGCCCGGCACTGAAGGCACCAGGGGGCATAGACATGAACAAAAACCGGGCCGCCCCCCTTCGTCGCCTTCGCGAAGGCGTCCGCGCTATAGGGCTGGATCACGGCCGCTGCGGCGGGCGAGAGGGAGGCGGCGAGCGACAGGCCAAGGGGGGCGACGCCGATGGCACCGAGGCCGAGGGCAAAGCGGCGGCGGGTCAGGGTCATGGCGCTCTCCTTTTCTGCGAACGGATGTCCTGCCTGCTACGCGACAGCGGGCCCTCCTGTTACGCGCCATCCAAAATTCCGGATCAGCGCCACGCGCTCCGCCCGTGCCTTCAGCCGTCCCTCCCCGGATTTTTCGCCTCATTCCTATCAGAGGCGTCTCTCCCGCCGGCATCGGGCCGGCCGGCGAGGCAGATGAGAGTCTGCTGGCCGATGGCGACCACGCTCCGCCGGCCGCCAGCATCCGCGACCACCTCAAGCTGGCAGATGGTCAGGGTGCGGCCGGACTTCACCACCCGGCCGGTCGCCTCCAGTGCGTCCCCCAGGGCAGGGTTGAGCAGGTTCATCTTGAACTCGACGGTCAGGACCGAACTGTTATCCGGAAACAGGGTGAACCCCGCATAGCCACCGGCGGAATCCGCGATGGCTGACGTCCCACCCGCATGGAAATAGCCGTGCTGCTGGGAAAGTTCGCGACGGAAGGGCATCCGGATGGTGACGTGTCCGCGCCTGACCTCGGTCAGTACGGCGCCGAGATGCACCATGAGGCCCTGCCGCCCGAAACTGTCGCGGACGCGCCGCTCCACATTCTCCGTAACCGGCTGGCCGATGCCCGCTTCCATGATCCCCTCCCGTGTCATGACATATGGCCAAAGGGTAGGCGCACCCCGCCCTGGTCCCGAATGAGGAGTTTTTGTCCAAACGTGAGCAAATCGCGCACGCTGCTCGTGCGGCCGCGTCTGGCCTCAAGCTTCCGGAAGATCGCGCTGGGTTGCCCCTGTGGCAGATGCGAGGAGGAGGAGGCTGGTGGAGGTCCAGAGACCTCCCGCAAGATCATGGGTCAGGTCTGTCACGAGACCGGTTGCGACCGGCCCGACCATTTGCCCGATGCTGAACGACACCGTCAGGCAGCCGATGGCGCGCGCCCACTGGTGTTGGGGCAGATTGCGCCGCACGTAGGCAGTGGTCGCCGCGACCACTGCGAAGAAAGGCGCTGCCGAATACTGCAGCCGAGCCGAGAAGAAACACCACCCGGCCTGACAGGAGCGGAAGAATGGCGCCGAGCGCGGTGAGGGCTGTGAGGGCGGCGAAGGCATGGCCGTGATGCAGGCGCCGCAGCACCGGCGCTTGCAGCCAGGGCGCGGCCATGGCCGCAAGCCCGATCACGCTCCAGAACAACGCCTGGAAGCCGGGGCCGCCTCCGGTGCCCTGGACCCAGGCGATCATGAAGGTCATGTAAGCAATGTAACCTGCGCCGAACAGCAGGTAGCCGATGAGCAGACGCGCGAGGGGGGCAAGCGGCTGGCGCCGCTCGTCCCGCGCGGGGGCAACTCGGGTCTCGCCGCGCACCAGATGCAATGCGCAAGCGAGTGGCAGGGACAGCAAGGCGAGCATGGCCCATGCCATGGGCCATGCTCCGGGTCCGAACCGCGCCAGCAGCAAGGGCACTGCCAGCCCGGACAACAGGATGCCGAAACCCGCTCCGGCATAATAGAGTCCGAGCAAAACGGCGCTGCGGGTCGGGTTACGCTGTGCGATGCCCGCGGCCAGTACGCCACCCGCGACAAAGGCGAGGCCGCCGCCCAGTCCTGCCACCGCGCGTGCGAGAATGAGGGGTACCGCAGCGCGGAACAGGGCGCATACGGTAAGCGCTGTAATACAGGCCCATATGCCGGCCGTGAGGGTTCGGTGCGCCCCCGCCAACCCGATCATGCGCCCCGCCAGCAGGGCGCCCGCCAGATAGCCGGCGGCATTGGCGCTGTTCATCCATCCCGCGTCGGCCCAGGACCAGCCGAGATCCGCCCGCATGTCCGGCAGCACCAGCGCATAGGCGAAGCGTGCAACGCCCAGCCCGACCGCCGGCGCCAGAGCCAGAAACGCGACCCTTGCCATATCGCCGGGACGCGGGACCAGTTCGGTCGCTGTCCGGGCGTTCACCGCAGCGCCCGAACGAGAAGGCGCCCGGGCGGGGCCTCCGGACTCTCCGCCTCGCGCAGCCATGCCAGTGCGAGCGGCCAGAGGGTTTCGCGGAAGCGATCGTGGAAGAAGGCGAAATGGCCAATGGAAACTGCGCCGATGTCCGACGGCATGACGTGCCAGTGCCGCCAAGGGCTCGCGGTGAAATAGGCGAGCAGACGGCGGATCGCCTCGGGCGTGCCATGTGGATCGTCATCAAGCCCGATAGCGAGGATCGGCGCGGTGACCTGAGAAAACCTCTGGACCAGCAGGTCCGCCTCACGCGCGCCGGCCACGAACTGGCGCGGGCGCACCGAATCTTCAAAGCGCGCCGCCATGCGGCTCCAGTCCCGCACCACGCCGGCGGGCGTGTCTTCCATCCAGCCGAGGCGCCGGGCGGGGAAATAGCCGAAAAGCGCGGTCAGGGCCGGCATCACCAGATGCCATTTTACGATCATCCGCGCCCGCGCCGCGCGGTCATAGTCGCGCCAGTGGGCATATTGCGCGCCCACGGTGACGATCCGCCGGATGCGCGCGTTCGCGGGGGCAAGGCCGATGGCAAAGCCGCCGATGGAGTGGGCCACCACATGAAGCGGCTGGCCGGGGCATTCCGCTTCGGCATGGCGCAAGGCGGCGTCAAGGTCCTTCTCGCCCCAGTCCACCCAATCCGCCCGGAAGCCGCGCAGCGATGGCGGGCGGGACAGGCCGATGCCGCGATAATCGAAGGTGAGCACATCGAAGCCCTGTTCGAACAGATACTCTGCGAAGCGCCCGTAATAGCGGCTGTGCACGGACGTGGCGGGGGCGATGACCACAACGGGCCGCATCCGGGAGGGGCCAGCATGGCGCCACATCTGGCCGCCCAGCCCCATGCCGTCCGCTGCCTGCATGCGAAGCGCCGCGCCGCGTCGTGTTGTCTGAGGGACCGCCTCCAGCCGGGTCCGTTCGCTGATCCGATGCTCCCTGCCCACCTGTGCCTCCGCTCACCGATGGCAAAATAGGCGCCGCATCTCACGCACAGTCGAATGAGCTAATCTGCGCATGGCGTGAGAAGCGCTCATTTGTTGCGGCGGATGCTCCGGGCTTTGCTGCGGCACCCTCTGCGGGACAGGAGCCAGTAACCATCCATGAACCCCGTCATCTGCCTGAAGGACCTTGCCCTGTCCGAGCACGCCCATGGTTCGGCGTTCGAGGCGCGCCTCGCGCAGATTGCCGCCCCTCTCGGCGCACGGCGGCTGGGTGCGCGCTATCTTGAAGTGCCGCCCGGCAAGAAGGCGTGGCCCTATCATTCCCATCACGCCAATGACGAGATGTTCGTCATCCTCGGCGGGCGGGGCCGGCTGCGCTTTGGCGGGCAGGACCATGCCGTGGCCGAGGGCGACGTGGTGGTCTGCCCGGCGGGCGGCGCGGAGACGGCGCACCAGCTCATCGCGGAAGGCGAGGCGCCGCTGCGCTATCTCGCCATCAGCAGCATGCATGAGCCGGATGTGATGGCATATCCCGACAGCGGAAAGCTCACCATCCATGCCGGTGCCCCGCCCGGCGGCGACAAGGCTGCCCGGCGCGTGGACCTGAGCGTGCGCGCGGACAGCGGGGTGGATTACTGGGAGGGCGAAAGCTGATGTCCGATCCGTTGCCCGCGCGCGGCACCGCTAAAGCCGGTGCGCCTATCGAATTCTGGTTCGACTTTGCCTCCGGCTACGCCTATTTCGCCGCGCTTGAGATCGAGGAGATGGGCGGGCGGCTCGGCCGGCCGATCGTCTGGCGGCCTTTCATGCTGGGGACGGCCTTCAAGGCCACCGGCGTGCGGGGCCTCTCCTCCACGCCGCTGAAGCGTGACTATGCGTGGCGGGACTGGGACCGCATCGCGCGGCTGCGCGGCGTGCCGTTCCGCCTGCCGGGGCACCACCCGTCCGTGGCCTTGCCGGCAACGCGCCTGTTCTATGTGCTTGATGCGGACGATCCGGCGCGGGCAAAGACGTTCGCGCGCGCGGTATTCGACGCCTATTTCACGCGCGGCATCGACAGCGGCAATCTCGATCATGTGCTGGAGGTTGCTGGTCTCCTCGGGTTCGACACCGGCGATCTCGCCGCGCGCGCGGTGGCGCCGGAGATCAAGGAGAAGGTCCGCACCCTTTCTGAGGCCGCGGTGGCGCGGGGCATGTTCGGATCACCCTTCTTCATCGCCGATGGGGAACCTTTCTGGGGCTGGGATCGCATGGCCATGATGGAGCAGTGGGTGGCGCGCGGCGGCTGGTAGGGCGAACGTAAAGATCAGGCTGCTGGACCGCAGGTAGACGCCCGGACTCTGGATTTCTGCGCCTCCGCCAGCAGCCAGCCACGCAGGTTCCGCACCCGGCGGTCGCGCGCCAGTGCCTGTGGGTAGCACAGATAATAGCCGCCATTGTCCGCGAGGCGGTGGGGCAGGAGGGGCGCGAGGCGGCCCGCCGCAAGGTCGCATTCCGCCATTTCCAGCCCCGCCAGCGTGATCCCGGCGCCGTCCGTGGCCGCTTTCAGGCCGAGGCCGGCGGAATCGACGATGGTGATGGCGGACGGCGTGACGGGACCGCCCGGCAAGCCGGCATTCCAGCGCTCGAAATTGGCCCGCCGGTGTTCCGACAGGAACAGGTTGGCGCGCGAGATCGCCGCGCGTACCTGGGCTTCGTCGCCCTCAGCCAGCCTTGGCACGCCGAGCAGGGCCACCGTCTCCTCGAACAGAAGTTCCGCCACCACGCCCGGCCACACGCCCTTGCCGTGGCGCACGGCGGCATCGGCCTCCCCGGCGCCGAGATCGACGGCCGTCTGTGTGGTGGAGATGAGCAGTTCGAACCCCGGCCGGGCGAACGGATAGCCGGCGAGGCGCGGCGAGAGCCAGTGATTGGCGAAAGTCGGCAGAATGGACAGGCGCAACGGGCCGACCTTGCGCTCCTGCTTCAGGCTTCCCACCGCCGTGATGATGCGGGTGAAGCCGGCGGTAAGCTCTTGCGCAAGCTGGCGCCCGGTCTCGGTCAGTTCAAGGCGCGAACCGGCGCGGCGCATCAGGTCCACCCCCAGCGCGTCCTCAAG
>NCCY01000346.1 GCA_002279855.1 Rhizobiales bacterium 12-68-15 | reverse complement strand
AGGCTGACCGCCCGCCGACGCGGCGCACCCTGACTTTCGCCTGCCCTATCGCGTGCCGGCGGCGGCCACCTTGGGGGCGCCCGGCGCGTGGTTCAGCAGCCCTTCGATGCGCTCGCGCTCCTTGCGGAATTCCGCGAGGAACTTTCCGTCGAGCGCGCGCCCGCGCGGCAGCTTGATGCGCATGGGGTCCACGAAGGAGCCGTTGATCTTCACCTCGTAATGCAGGTGCGGCCCGGTGGAGAGGCCGGACGAGCCGAGATAGCCGATCACCTGGCCCTGGCGCACCTGCTGACCCACCCGCAGCCCCTTGGCGAAGCCCGACTGGTGCGAATAGGTGGTGACATAACCGTTGGCGTGCTGGATTTCCGTGTGCCGGCCATAGCCGGACTTCCAGTCGAGATAGATGATGGTGCCGTTGCCGGCGGCATAGATGGGCGTGCCGACGGAATCCGACCAGTCCACGCCCGTGTGCAGCTTGGAATAGCCGAGGATGGGGTGGCGCCGGTAGCCGAAGGGCGAGCGCATGATGCCGCCGGCCATGGGCTTGCGCACCAGGAACTTCTTCGCGCTCTTGCCGTCCTCGTCATAATAATCGACGAGCCCGTCATCATTGGTGAGGAAGCGATAATAGCGGCGGTTCTCGCCATTGGTGGTCAGCGCCGCATAGAGCACTTCCGGATCGCCATTGTCCTCGGTGTAGAGCACCTCGAAATTGTCGCCCGAGCGCACGCGGCGCTGGAAGTCCACATCGAAGGAATAGATGCGCACGAGGTCCGCGATCACGCTGCGCGGAATTTCGTTGCGCAGGGCGGTCTCGTAGAGGCTCTCATAGAGCCGGATGCCGGGGCCGTCATCGTCCTCCGAATCCTCGGAGACCCCGGCCACCTCGGTCTCGTTGGGCTCGGCCACCGAGACGAAGCGGTTGGTGGAATCCGACATGGCGATGGTGCCTTCATGGCCGGTATCGCTGAACAGCGACACCCGCAGCACATGGTTCACATCGCCGGTGGCCTGCAAAAGGAAGCGGACGCGCCATCCGTCCCGGACCGCGCCGTCCCGCACCCGCAGCGCGGCAGCGGCAGCGCGCGCCTCCGCTTCGGGCACGCCGTTGTCCCGGAGGATGGAGAGAAGGGTATCCCCCTTCTTCACCACCACCGTCTGGTCGCTCCAGTCATTGCCGCCGGACGTGGAAGTGGAGGTCTTGCTGAGGAAGGACAGGTTGTCCGGCAGTTCCGGCGGACGGGGGGGCGCCGCACCGGGCAGGCCGGCGGGGAACGGCACATTGGGGGCATAGGCCAGATAGGGAGCGGGCACTCCGCCCTTCAGGCCGAGCCCGGTGATGGCGGACGGCAGGGGAACCGGCGCCGGCTGGGTGCGCGCCAGTTCCGCCACTTCGCGCACCTTGACCAGAACATTCTCCAGCGGCACCGGCGCGCCGAACCGTGTGGACGCCGGCAGGCCGGTGAGATCCCGCATCACCACCGTCACCTCGCCGGTGGGCTCGGCCTGGGGGGAGGCCTCTTCCTTGTCCACCGACTGGGCCACGATCTGCGCCGGGTTGAAGCGCGGAACATTGGTGGAGACAGACGTGGTGGACATGGCAAGGTTGGCGCCCACGCGGGTATAGGGCCGCACCTTGATGATCTCGCGGTCACCCACCTTCGTGGTGGTGGAGATGCGGAAGGTCTGCCGCGCCGTGGAGGTCTCCGACAGCAGGGACATGCGGTCGCCCTTCCGGGCGGAATTGGACGGCCGCTCTCCGGCGGCCAGCGTTCCGCGCAGGACATTGCGGACCGTCTCGGGCATGGAGGCGAAGCGGTGGTCTCCGTCGAGCGCCGCATAGACGGCGCCCCCCATGAGGAAGCTGCCGCACAGGCCGGTGAGCAGGGTTGCCATCAGCCAGCGGACAGAGATCCGCCGCCGGTCGATCCGCTCCTCGCCGCCGCCGACACCCAGAGGTGCCTCGTCGCCGAGACCGACCGCGCTCGTCGCGTCGCGCCATGCAGAGGCGGATCGTTTGTGCTGCAAACCCGAACCCTTTGATCAGAAGGCCCGTCGTCACGGGCCTGCCCCTCACTGTCGGCAGGATCACCGCCGATTGCGCGGGCCATGCGGGAGCCCGAAGCATGTCCCGATGTGACGGTGCGGACAAGGCGAAACGATGGCAAGGCCGAAAACACCAGCATCACCCGGCCTTTGACAGAGGAGATGGCGTTCAACGCCGGTTCCCGGATCCTCCTCGCGGAAAAAAAACGACCGCATGAATCCGATGCTGAAGGTCTGCGCTCGCGCGCGCCCGCGTAGCGGCGCAAACTGTCCCCAGGCTTTGGCGGGTCGGGAATTCAGTCCTCGTGCGGATTTTGAGGTGGAGGGCGGGACCTTTTTCCACATGGCGTCATCGCGGTTTCATGGAGAATTTCGCAAGGGCGTTGACAGGTTCGGAGGGCGCCCGTATAAACCGCTCATCAACGACGCGCTGGCGCCGCCGACAGCTGGCGGGTGACTTCGCGTCTCCGGTTCTCTCTCACAACTGAGATGTTGTGACA
>NCCY01000049.1:15722-16834 GCA_002279855.1 Rhizobiales bacterium 12-68-15 | reverse complement strand
CGGCCGCACCGCGCAATGCGCTTCTGCGGCATGGAACGCCACATGCCCGGTGCCGATCACCAGCAGCGTCCGGCTGTCCGGGCGGGAGAGAAACAGCGCGGCGAGGGCGGAGGCCGCCGCCGTGCGCCGGTTGGTGAGTTCATCGCCCGGCAGGATCGCCTGCGGCTGGCCGGTCTCGCCGTCGAACAGCACATAGAGCGAGGCCACCGAGCCGAGGCCCCGCGCCGCATTCTCCGGAAACACGGTGACGAGCTTTGCCCCCAGCGCCTCGCCCCGCCGCCAGGCCGGCATCAGCAGCAGGTGGCCGGGCGCGGCCGGCGTTCCCACATCGAAGGACTGGCGCACCGGCATCGCCTCGCCCTTTTCCCGGAACGCGGCGCGCAGCGCCTCCACGAGCCGGGGATACGGCAGGGCCGCCTCGACCTCGGCGGCGGTGAACAGTCTGGTCATGGATGCGCGCTCCGGTTGGCGGGTTTGCGGTCGAACGTTCCCATGGGCATCCCCGGTGCTCAGCGCGCGGGCCGGGCCGCAAGGCCCGCGCCGCCGATGATGAGCATGCAGGCCAGAGCCAGCGTCCAGCGCGGCTCGGCATAGCCCGCCGCCACCAGAAGCAGGGTGGAGAGGGCCGGCGCCGCATAGGAGGCGACGCCGAGGAAGCGCACGTCGCCCCGCTTCATGCCGATGTCCCAGGCATAGAAGGCCGCGCCCACCGGCCCGATCCCCAGCAGCGCCACCGCCAGCCATTCCTGCGGACCGGCAGGCCAGATGGTGGTCTCGGAGGCGAGGTGGCAGAGGGCCGAGAGCAGCGCCGTGCCGAGGCAGAAGCCCGCCACCGCCTCCGTTGGCACCTGCCCGAACTTCCGCGACCCCACCGAATAGATCGCCCAGATGAAGGCGGCGGCCAGCGCCGCCAGATAGCCTGGCAGCGCCTGCGCGCTGAAGCCGGACAGGCCCTTGCCGGTGAACAGGGCGATGACGCCCAGAAGCCCGAGCAGCGCGCCCGCCACCTGCACCGCGCGCAGCTTCTGCCCCGGCAGGGTGGCGGAGAGCAGCACGATCAGCAGCGGCCAGAGATAGCAGATCAGCCCCGCCTCGGCGGGGGGCGCGAGCTT
>NCCY01000049.1:0-15679 GCA_002279855.1 Rhizobiales bacterium 12-68-15 | reverse complement strand
CCCACGGCCCCGCCCATGGCGAAGGTGAGCGCGGTCAGCAGGAAGGGCGGCACCGCTCCGGTGGCGGAGGTGGACACCGCGAGCGTGGACCACAGGAGAATGGCGAGGAGGCCGATGCGGGTCGCCCTGCGGGCGGAGGACAGATCCGTCATGAGCCTTTCAGCCGAACGCCTCGCAAGGCAGACACCGCCCGTGGCGGAGGAAGGGGAGGCCGGGCGCGCCGGCCTCCCGCTCCCGGTCAGGTGATGTACTGGGCGCCGTTGGCGGTGAGGGTGGAGCCGGTAATGAAGCCGGCATCATCCGCCACCAGGAACGCCACGCAGCGGGCGATGTCCTCCGGCTCGCCGAGGCGGCCGACCGGAATGGTGGAGATGATCTTCTTCAGCACGTCCTCGGGCACCGCGCGGACCATCTCGGTCGCCACATAGCCCGGCGCGATGGCGTTCACGGTGATGCCGAGCGCCGCGCTCTCCTGCGCCAGCGCCTTGACGAACCCGATCTCGCCCGCCTTGGCGGCGGAATAGTTGGTCTGGCCGAACTGGCCCTTCTGCCCGTTGATGGACGAGATGCACACGATGCGACCGAACTTGCGCGCGCGCATGCCCTCGATCACGTTGCGGCACATGTTGAAGGCGCTGTTCAGGTTGGTGTTGATGACGGCGTGCCACTGCTCCGGCGTCATGCGGTGCAGGGTGGCATCACGGGTGATGCCGGCATTGTTGACCAGCACTTCCACCGGGCCGAGCGCGGCCTCCACCTTTGCGATTCCGTCCTTGCAGGCCTCGAAGTCCGCAACGTCCCACTTGAAGGACGGGATGCCGGTCTTCTCGGTGAAGGCTGCGGCGGCCGCGTCGTTGCCGGCATAGCTGGCGGCGACGTTGTAGCCCTTTTCCTTCAATAAAATGGAGATGGCTTCGCCAATACCCCGGGTTCCGCCTGTGACAAGAGCGGTACGCGCCATGTTCCTCTCCCCTTCTCGCTGCCCTGCTTCTGGCCCCGCGACGAGCCGGTGGCCCTGCTTCTAGGCAAGGTCCGCCGGTCTTGCGAGGCACTCATGTTGCGAATCCGGGCACGGATCCCAACTTTTCGTTGATGCCCCCCGGCTGCGGCGCTCCCGGTGAGGGGGCGCCGCGCCGATGTCGCGGCTCAGTCGCGTGCGATGCACATGGCGATGCCCATGCCGCCGCCGATGCAGAGGGTGGCAAGGCCCTTCTTGGCGTCGCGGCGCTCCATCTCATGCAGCAGCGTCACGAGAATGCGCGCACCGGAGGCGCCCAGCCGAGGCCCTTGTTGACCGCGATGGCCTGGGCGGCGAACGCCTCGTTGGCCTCGATCAGGTCGAGGTCGTTCACGCTCCAGCCGGCCTTTTCCAGGGCGAGCTTGGAGGCGGGGATGGGGCCGGTGCCCATGATGGACGGATCGACGCCGGCCTGCGCCCACGACACGATGCGGCCGAGCGTCTTCTTGCCCTCGGCAGCGGCGCGGCTCGCGCTCATCAGCACGATGGCGGCGGCGCCGTCATTGATGCCGGAGGCGTTGCCGGCGGTGACCGTGCCGTCCTTCGCGAAGGCGGGCTTCAGCTTGGTCATGCTCTCGAGGGTGGCGCCGGCGCGGATATATTCGTCCGCATCCACCACCACGTCGCCCTTGCGGGTGGAGATGGTGACGGGGACGATCTCGTCCTTGAAGCGGCCGGCCTTCTGGGCCTCTTCCGCCTTGTTCTGCGAGGCGACGGCGAACTCGTCCTGGTCCGCGCGGGTGATCTGGAACTGGCGTGCCACGTTCTCGGCGGTGACGCCCATATGGTAGCCGTTGAAGGCGTCCCACAGGCCGTCCTTGATCATGGTGTCCACCAGATCCAGCGAGCCCATGCGGGTGCCGTTGCGCAGGTGCGCGGCATGGGCGGACATGCTCATGGATTCCTGCCCGCCGGCCACGACGATGCTGCTGTCGCCGGTCTGGATGGCCTGTGCGCCCAGCGCCACGGAGCGCAGGCCCGAGCCGCACACCATGTTGATTTCCCAGGCCGGGCTCTCGATGGGGATGCCCGCGCCGATGCCGTTGAACGAACCGACCGCAGTGCGCGCGGCACCGACGATGACAACGTCCTCACTCATGCTCGTCTCCTCGGCGGGGCTCCGGCAGCGGTTCCGGCGATGGTCCGCGCCCCGTGCGGCGCATCGTCATTCCGCCAGCGATGTCGTGTCAATGGGCCGGGAAGTCAATCCGGGAGTTCGCGGGGGTGCTGTGCGCGACAGGCCTCGCGAGGGCAAGCGTGCTGCGCACACAAGCTCTCATGCTGCGCACAAAAACCAGTAGCCGCGGCGCGGGAAACGCCTTACGCTGAGGTTGATTGAGGAAACGGATGCGAGAAATGGCCAAGACCCAAGAGCCAGTCACCATCAAGAAATACGCCAATCGCCGGCTCTACAATACCGGCACCAGCACTTACGTGACGCTCGAAGACCTCGCCAACATGGTCAAGGAAGGCGAAGACTTCGTTGTGTTTGACGCCAAGAATGGCGATGACATCACTCACTCGGTGCTGACGCAGATCATCTTCGAGCAGGAAAACAAGGGGCAGAATCTTTTGCCGATTGCTTTCCTTCGACAGATCATCCGCTTCTATGGCGACAGCATGCAGATGATGGTGCCGCGCTACCTGGAGATGTCCATAGACAGCTTCACGAAGGAACAGGAAAAGTTCCGGGATCAGGTTGCAAAGACCCTCACCGGGTCCACGTTCGGTGGTTTCGACGACCATGTGCGCCGCAACATGGAAATGTTCGAGCGGGCGTTCAACATCTTCGTGCCCTTCAACAAGGGCGATGAGGTGCCGGGCACCCCGGCCGCGCCGGTTCCCGAGCGTCCCGTGGATGACCTTGAGGTGCTGAAGCGTCAGATGCTGGACATGCAGCAGAAGCTGGAAAAGCTGACCACCAAGCCCGACAATTCCTGAACCTTCCGCGTGATGGCGGCGGGCGGGCGTCGCGCCTGCCCCTCAGCCTCACGCCCGGCAGCCGCCCCGGCATGCCGGGATGTGGCAAGCCCGTGTGACATGGCATGTCCGCGTGGAGCCCCTCTTCTCCCCGGTCAGGGATCGGGGCTGGCGCGATCACACAGCCGCCGTGCAGGGGACCGCATAGGGGGCCGCAAGGCCGGTCAGTTCCCCCTGGATCAGGTCGCATCCTTCCGCCCGCAGATAGCGCGCCACGTCTTCCGACTGCACCCATTCCGCGACGGTCGTGATCTGCAACTGGCGCGCCAGCTGGATCAGCGCGCGCACGAAGGCGCGGTCATCGGGCGAGCGCTCCATGTTGCGCACGAAGCTGCCGTCAATCTTCACCATGTCCACGCCGAGGCTGCGCAGGTTGCGGAAGGACGTTGAGCCGGCTCCGAAATCATCGATGGCCACTTGCGCGCCGCGCTCGCGCGCCAGCCGCACGAAGCTGCGGGCCGCATCGAGATCCTGCACCACGGCGGACTCGGTCAGTTCGAGAATGAGGCGCGGGGCGATATCGGCGGTCGCCTCGGCGGCGAACACCTGCTGCCAGCCATGGTCGGCGACCGACAGCGGCGAGACATTCACCGACAGCCGCAGCGCGGGGTCACGGCGCAGCGCGCGAATTGCCAGCGCCAGAACCTGACGGTCGAGCGCCCCGATGAGGCCGAGCCGCTCCGCGGCCTCGGCCACATGCGGCATATCCTTCGCGGCGATGCCCGGCACGGGGGCGATGCGGGCCAGCGCCTCGTGGAAGACGATCTGCCGGGTGGCGATGTCCACCACCGGCTGGAGGGCGAGGCAGATGCGGTCATCCCAGATGGCGCGCACGATCTCTTCCGCCGCCCGCTGGTTGGCCCGCCGCAGCCGCTCGCGGGCGGGCTTGCGCTCATAGAGGCGAAAGAAGCCCCGCGCCACATGCTTGGCCCTGTCATGGGCCTCCTCAATGGCGGCGAGCAGGCCGTTGAGGGTGAGCGCGCTCCGGCGCGTGCATGCCGCCCGCCGTGATGCTGACCGGCAGCGGCCCGGCGGAGGTCTCCACCGGCACCCGGCGCACGGCGGCGCACAGGTCGCCGGCGAACGCCTCGGTCTCCTCGACGCAGGAATGCCCCTGCGCGAAAATGGCGAAGGTGGAGCCGGAAAACCGCGAGATGAGGCACGGGGCCGGGGCATGAAGGCGCACGATGCGCACCACTTCCGCCACCACCTGATCGACCACCTCGTAGCCGAAGGTGTCGTTCATGCGCCCGAGATGATCGATGCCCACCAGAATGAGCGACCAGCCGGCCTTGCGGCTGGCGGGCTTCAGCGCCTCCCGCAGCCGGGCGACGAACTGCACGCGGGAGGTCATCTCGTCGGAGCCGAAGCCCTCGCGCGGCGCATGCCTGTCGGCCGACTCGGCGGCCACGGGGCGACGGGAAACGGGCGTGCCGCTGCGTGTCATGGGGAGACCGCCGCCGGAATGGCCGGGCGGCCGGTCATTGGTCGGGCGCCGCCGTCAGCGCCACATCCCGCTGCGCCACCCGGATCGACACCGAGAAGCCGATGATGACGTCCAGCAGCATGATCGCGACCAGCAGGGCGAACGGCGAGGTGCCCGCCTGCGGCACCATCAGGAATTCTATGAGCGCGCACACGAACAAGAGAAGCGAGAGAATGTGATCGACGATGGAGCGCGACGAGATCCGCGTCGCCTTCATCACCTCGAACAGCAGGACGAAGAGGCAGAGCGCCAGGAACACGTCGCTGACAGTCAGCGTCCAGCGAACGCCGGACATCATGGCGATTTCCGCAAGGCCGGATGTCCAGGCGACACCGGGCGTCAGGAAGGCGATGATGTTGTAGATGGCGAGCGGGATGATCAGCAGCGGGATGGGCGTGAGCATGACTCGACCTCGAAGGCCTTGGCCAGTCTTCGGCCGAAGGTCAGCGATGGGTCGCACATCCGCAGGTAAAAGTCACCGCTCTTGATCGGTGACTCGCAGAGCGTCCTGAATACAATCAATGCGTTGCAGGCCGCGGCCCCGGAGGGCGAAAGATAGCGGGCGGCGCCTTGCGGGCGCCGCCGCAGGCCTCAGGCTTCCGCCTTGGGCTTCAGGATCTGACGACCGCGATACATGCCGGTCTTCATGTCCAGGTGGTGGGGCCGGCGCAGCTCGCCGGAATCCTTGTCTTCCACGTAGGTGGGCTGCTTCAGCGCGTCAGCCGAGCGGCGCATCCCGCGGCGGGACGGCGAGGTCTTTCTCTTCGGGACAGCCATGTCCAAAACTCCGGCAAAAGTTCAGTTCGTCCCCGCCCGCAGCGTCGGTTCGCGCGGGCCAGCGAAACCATATTCCTGGATTGGAGGCGCGCCTTATACAGCGTTACGGGGAAAACCGGAAGCCCGCCGCGCCGGAAAGTTCACGCCCCCGGCGCCGTGCCGCAGGAATGCCGCTTTGCCACCCCGAGGCGGCCACAGGCGCGGGGCAGTGAAGCTGCGGCTGCGGCCTCACCCGTGCGGGCGCCCGCCGGTGCGGCCATATCCCTTGCATGGGCGTTGAAGCTGAGCGAGGGTGCGCGCCGCCGGACGGCCCCTCGGGGCTCATGCGCCCACAGCGCGCGTCAAGGATTCACGCGAAGGACTTACCGCAGATGATGCGTTCCGCCCACACCGCCCTGCTGGCGGCAGCCGTTTCCAGCCTCGCGCTCGGCGCTGCCCTTCCGGCGTTTGCCCAGGCACCGGCCAAGCCCGCCCCGGCGGCCCCCGCCGCCGCCGCCGCGCCGGCCGCCCCCGCCAAGCCTGCGGCCCAGGCGCCCGCCGATCCGGTGATCGCCACCGTCAACGGCCGGCCGATCCGCGCCAGCGAACTCGCCATCGCGGACGAGGATATCGGCCCCGGCCTGTCGCAGGTGCAGGGCCCGCAGCGCATCGAATATGTGCTGTCCTTCCTCACCGACATGACCCTGCTGGCGCAGGCGGCCGAGGCCCAGAAGCTGGACCAGACCCCCGACTTCCAGCAGCGCCTCGCCTATGCCCGCACCAAGGCCCTCATGGAGGCCCTGATGCTGGCCGAGGCCAAGAAGGCGGTCACCGAGGAAGCCAAGCGCAAGACCTACGAGGAGTTCGTCGCCTCCAACAAGCCGGAGACGGAAGTGCGCGCCCGCCACATCCTGGTGGACGACGAGGCGAAGGCCAAGGAGATCGCGGCCAAGGCCAAGGGCGGCGCCGATTTCGCGACGCTGGCCAAGGAAAACTCCAAGGACAGCGCCGAGGATGGCGGCGACCTCGGCTATTTCACCAAGGACCAGATGGTGCCCGAATTCGCCGAAGCGGCGTTCAAGCTGGAAAAGGGGCAGGTCTCCGATCCGGTGAAGAGCCAGTTCGGCTGGCACGTCATCAAGGTCGAGGACAAGCGCCAGAAGCCGGTACCGACCTATGAGCAGGTCTCCGACCAGCTCGACCAGTATCTGGTGCGCAAGGCGCAGACCGATCTGGTCACCCGCCTGCGGGCCGACGCCAAGATCGAGAAGGCGTCCGCGCCGGAAGGCGCCGCCCCGGCCGCCGCTCCTGCCGCGCCCGCAACCCCTGCCGCGCCCGCCGCCAAGAACTGAGGCCTCCAAGGACGAGACCCGGCGCCGCGCAGGCGCCGGGCTTTTTCAGCGATTGGCGCCCGGCACCCACAGCACGTCGCCCGACCCGTGGGCATTGACGTAGCGGCTGGCCACGAACAGCAGGTCCGACAGCCGGTTCACATACTGGATCGCGGGGCGTCCCACCGCCTCGCCGGGCAGATGCGACAGCTCCACCATCTGCCGCTCGGCGCGCCGGGTGATGGTGCGGGCGAGATGCAGATAGGCCGCGGCCGGTTCGCCGCCCGGCAGCACGAACGAGCGCAGCGGCGCCAGATCCGCATTCAGGCTGTCGATGTCGGCTTCCAGCCGGTCCACCTGGGAAGCAATGATTCGCAGCGGCTCATAGGCCGGCGGCGGCGCGCCCTCGCGCTCCGGCGTGCACAGGTCCGCGCCCAGATCGAACAGGTCGTTCTGGATGCGTCCAAGCATCGCATCGAGGACCGGGGCCTGCGACAGGTGCAGGCGGGCGAGCCCGATGGCGGCATTCGCCTCGTCCACCGTCCCGTAAGCCTCCACGCGCAGGTCGTGCTTGGGCACGCGCTCGCCGGTCCCAAGGCCGGTGGAGCCGTCATCGCCGGTGCGGGTATAGATCTTGTTCAGCTTGACCATGATGCCCTTTTATCTGCGGCCTCGCGGCCCGTCACCCCCGCGCGCCCCTCGACCGGCGCCGCCGTGCGGGGCATTCTGATGCAGCCCCGGCCCGTCCGCCGGGCGGTATGCGGCCCCTGCGCCGCAGGAGGTTTCCATGTCCCTGAGCGGACCCGGCCTGTTCGCCCTCGTCCTTCTCGTGCTCGTCCTCGCCATCATCTTTGCCGGGGTGAAGACGGTGCCGCAGGGCTATGAATTCACCGTCGAACGGTTCCGCCGCTACACGCGGACGCTGAAGCCGGGGCTGAACCTCATCCTTCCCTTCATCGACCAGGTCGGCAACCGGGTGAATGTGATGGAGCAGGTCCATGACGTGCCCACGCAGGAAGTGATCACCCGCGACAATGCCACCGTGTCGGTGGACGGGGTGGTGTTCTACCAGGTCTTCGATGCCGCCAAGGCCAGCTACGAGGTCTCGCGGCTGGACATGTCGATCCTCGCCCTCACCACCACCAATATCCGCACGGTGATGGGCTCCATGGACCTCGACCAGCTTCTCTCCCACCGCGACGAGATCAACGAGCGTCTGCTGCGGGTGGTGGATGCCGCCGTGTCCGCCTGGGGCGTGAAGATCAACCGCATCGAGATCAAGGACATCGTGCCCCCCGCCGACCTCGTCTCCGCCATGGCCCGGCAGATGAAGGCCGAGCGCGAGAAGCGCGCGGCGGTGCTGGAGGCGGAAGGCCTGCGGCAGGCGCAGATCCTCAAGGCCGAGGGGCTCAAGCAGTCCCAGATTCTCGAAGCCGAGGGCCGCCGCGAGGCGGCGTTCCGCGATGCCGAGGCACGCGAGCGGCTGGGCGAGGCGGATGCCAAGGCCACCGCCATCCTCTCCTCCGCCGTGGCCGCGGGCGATCCGGCAGCGCTGAACTATTATATCGCGGAAAAATACGTCCACGCCTTCGAGCGGCTGGCCAGCGCGCCGAACCAGAAGGTGGTGATGATGCCCTATGAGGCCACCGCCCTGCTGTCGTCGCTGGCCGGAATCGGCGAGATCGCCCGCGATGCCTTCGGCGGCACCCCGCCCGCCACGCGGCCCCGCAGCGGGCCGACCGGCCCCTCGGTGCCGGCGGGGAGCGCATCCCCGACCGCCGGGAGCTGATCCATGGACATGAAGACCATCGTCGCCAGCCCGTGGAGCTGGATCGTGCTCGGTGGCGTGCTGCTTGCCCTGGAAATCGGCGTCCCCGGCGCCTCGCTGCTCTGGCTCGGCATTGCCGCCGTGGTCACCGGGCTGATCTCCTTCAGCCTGCCTCTGACTTGGGAGAGCAAGCTGGTGGTGTTCGGCATGCTGTCCATCATCTCCGTGTTGCTGGGGCGGCGGCTGTCGCCCAAGCCCGGCGAGGCGAGCGAGAGCCCGTTTCTCAACCGGCGCACGGCCTCCTATGTGGGGCGCGTCTTCGTTCTGGAGCGCGCCATCGACGGCGGGGCCGGCGTCGTGCGCATCGAGGACACCCTCTGGCGGGTGGTCGGCCCGGACCTTCCCGCCGGTGCCAGCGTCCGCGTGGTGAGCGTGGACGGGCCGGTCCTCGCCGTTGAGCCTGCCTGACCCTGCCCCGCAACACAGGACCTGCCCCATGAGCGGCCACAGCGCCCCCGCCCGCGACACCCCGGCCTCCCGCGCGGCCTTCCCCTTCCGCTACGAGATCGCCACCCGCTGGGCGGACATGGACGTGTATGGCCACGTCAACAACGTGGTCTTCTATTCCTTCTTCGACACGGCGGTGAACGTCTATCTGATGCGCGAGGCCGGTCTGGAGCCCGCCCGCAGCCCGGTGATCGGGCTGGTGGTGGAAACCCGCTGCGTCTATTTCCGCAGCGTCGAGATTCCCGAGCCGGTGATCGCGGGGGTGCGCGTGGCGCGCCTCGGCGGCAGTTCGGTGCGCTATGAGGTGGGCATCTTCCAGGGCACTGAGGATACCGCCTGCGCGCAGGGGCACTTCGTCCATGTCTATGTGGACCGCCAGACCCGCCGCCCCGTGCCCCTGCCGGAGCCCCTGCGGGCGGCACTGGCAAAACTCGCGGTGTGATGACGGGGGAGTCCGTGCACGGGAGGGTTGCGCGCCCTGTTGTCGGCACCCGCGCTTGAGCTTATCCTTCTCCGGCGAGAGCATGTGCAGATGCCCCTGCGCCGCAGGCGCATCGGATCAGGCATCCTCGATCCATGCGTGAGAGGGCGATGGCGCGCGGTATCTGTCCGCTTGCGATGCAGGCAGATCAGACCGTGCTCTCGCCGAGCGGACGGGAGAGAGCGTTGATCGACTATGCCTTCATCCGCCACAACCTGCTGACCATCGATGCCGCGCTGGATTTCCCCGCCCAGCAACTGGTCGCGCATAACGGCACGGTCATGGTGGAGCTGGAAGACGTGACGGGCCAGTTTGAGGTGGTGAAGAGGGCGCGCAACCGCCGTCTGCTCGCCCGCATGTTCCTGTCCCGCCGCAACGAGGCGAACTGGTCGAAGCCGGCCAGCATCTACAAGGTCCGCCCGGCGACGGGGGACAACCCGCTGACCTTTCCCGCCTATATCTGCCCCTATCGCGACAACGAGACCCACAGCCTGACCGTGCGCACTGATGCGCGGGTGATGCTCACGGGCGAGATGGACGGCTGCACCTTCGGCATCGGCATGCCCAACACGTCAGGGCATGTACGCGTCGCCCATTCCAATGCGCAGAATCTGGCCCAGGGCACCCATTGGAATCCGAACTTCGCCCCCCAGCGGCAGGCGCAGACCCAGAACGTGACCGCTCAGAATGCCGGCGACTTCCGGGTCGAGCCGGACCGCTATCGCGTGAACGCGCCGGACGGGACCGAGTTCAAGGCGGTGGTGATCGGTCTGTCGGACGGGCGTAACTGGCGCTTCTACTACCAGCACCAGCAGGTGGACGGCAACGCCCTGCGCAATCTCATGAAGCTGATCTGCCTCAACTGACCGTTCGCGCCGGGCGGGGCCGTCACGGCCCCAGCAGGTCCACCAGCGGGGGAATGAGCGGCGCGTCGGCGGGCGGCATGTCGAGGTCGCGCAGCTTGCCCGCGCGCACCCATTTCAGCGCGCTGTGTTCCAGCGGCTGCACCACGCCCTCCCAGCGGCGGCAGATCCACAGCGGCATCAGCAGGTGGAAGCTCTCATAGGCGAAGCTGGCAAAGGTGAGGGGCGCAAGGCACGCCTCCTTCACCGTGATGCCAAGCTCTTCCTTCAGCTCGCGGATGAGGGTGTCCTCGGGCCGCTCGCCGGGCTCGATCTTGCCGCCGGGAAACTCCCACAGCCCGGCCAGCGCCTTGCCCTCGGGGCGCTGGCCCACCAGCACGCGCCCGTCCGCATCCACCAGCGCGCACGCCACCACGAGGGTCAGTTTCATGAGCGGTAATCGCCGTTGATGGCGACATATTCCTTGGTGAGGTCGCAGGTGAGAACCCGGTCGGCCCCCTTGCCGAGGCCGAGATCCACGGTGAGGTCGATCACGTCATTCTTCATGTAGGCGGAGACGGCGGCCTCGTCATAGGACGGGTCGCGCATGCCTTCCGCCGCGACGCGAATGTCGCCGAAGGAAATGGCGAGGCGGTCCCGGTCCGCCGGCTCGCCGGCCTTGCCCACCGCCATCACCACGCGGCCCCAGTTGGCATCCTCGCCGGCCACCGCCGTCTTCACCAGCGGCGAATTGGCGATGGACATGGCGATGCGCCGCGCCGACTTGCGCGAGACCGCGCCGGTGACATGGATGCGCACCAGCTTGCGGGCGCCTTCGCCATCGCGCGCCACCTGCTCGGCAAGATCCGCCAGCACCGTCTGAAGCGCCCGGCGGAACGTCTTGGCGCGGGGATCATCCATCGCCTTCAGCGGCGCGACACCCTTGGCGGCGCCGGTGGCGAACAGAAGCAGCGTATCGGAGGTGGAGGTGTCGCCGTCGATGGTCACGGCATTGAAGGTGTCGCGCACGCCCTTGGTCAGCATCTCCTGCAGCACGTCCGCCGCGATCGGCGCGTCGGTGAAGACGAAGGAGAGCATGGTGGCCATGTCCGGCGCGATCATGCCGGCGCCCTTGGCCATGCCGGCGATGGTCACGTCCCGGCCATCCAGCGTCACCGTGGCGGTGGCGAGCTTGGGGAAGGTGTCCGTGGTCATGATCGCCCGCGCGGCATCCACCCACGGGCCGGACGCGAGGCGCCCCGCCGTGGCGTCCAGCACGCCCTCGAACTTGGTGGCGTCCAGCGGCTCGCCGATCACGCCGGTGGAGGCGAGCAGGATATCGCCCGGCTTGCACCCGAGGGCCCTGGCGGCAATGTCCGCCGTCAGCCTGGTGGAGTCGCGCCCCTTGGTGCCGGTGAAGGCATTGGCGTTTCCGGAATTGACGACGAGGCCGCGCGCCTTGCCCTTCTTCAGCACCTCGCGGCACCACTCCACGGCGGCGGAGGGGCAGAGCGAGCGGGTGGTGACGCCGGCCACCGTCGTGCCCCGCGCGAAGGCGGCGAGCAGCACATCGGTGCGCCCCTTGTAGCGGATGCCGGCTTCGGCGGTCGCGAACGTGACGCCGGCGACGGGCGGAACCTCGGGCGTGGTCTTGGGCGCGAGCGGCGAGATGGACGCGGACATGGGGCCACCTATGACTGGAGAACAAGATCCGGCACGGCGCGGATCGATGGCGGACGGTAGAGGGTTCATCTGAATATTTAGCGACGACACCTCGAGCGCAACTGCATTCAGATCGACCGTATCCACCCCTCAAAGCCAAGCATGTGCCGCAGGTCGCCGACGCACGCAAGGGCCGGTCCCCCCCGCCCGGAGGGCGGTGGAAGACCTCGCGCCGGCAAAGCAGTCTTGCACAAACGCAAAGGGCC
The DNA here is from genome assembly GCA_002279855.1 of Rhizobiales bacterium 12-68-15. Classification (GTDB taxonomy): domain Bacteria; phylum Pseudomonadota; class Alphaproteobacteria; order Rhizobiales; family Xanthobacteraceae; genus Aquabacter. The sequence continues at coordinate 3,582 of NCCY01000049.1, read as the reverse complement.
GCCCGAAGGCGGCCCCGCGCAGTTCCGGCTCGGGGGGCAGGCTGCCCCGTCGGCCTCAGGCCTTGGCGGCGTCGAGTTCGGCGATGATCGCCTCGCCCATCTCCTCGGTGCCCACCAGCGTCGAGCCCACCGTGCGGATGTCGCTGGTGCGCTTGCCGGAGGCGAGAACGCCCGAGATCGCCGCCTCGATGCGGTCGGCCACCGGGCCCATGCCGAACGAATAGCGCAGCGCCATGGCGAGCGAGCCGATCATGGCGATGGGGTTCGCGATGCCGCGGCCGGCAATGTCGGGGGCCGAGCCGTGGACGGGCTCGTAAAGTGCCGCGCGGCGGCCCGTCTGTTCATCCAGCGCACCGAGCGAGGCGGACGGCAGCATGCCGAGAGAACCCGTCAGCATGGCGGCGATGTCGGACAGAATGTCGCCGAACAGATTGTCGGTGACGATCACGTCATACTGCTTGGGCCAGCGCACAAGCTGCATGGCGAGCGAATCCGCCAGGTGATGCTCCAGCTCCACGTCCGCATAGTCCTTGGCGTGGACGGCGGTGACCACTTCCTTCCAGAGCACGCCGGAGCGCATCACATTGTGCTTCTCGGAGGAGGTCACCTTGTTGCGGCGGGTGCGGGCCAGGTCGAAGGCGACGCGGGCGATGCGGTCGATCTCGTAGGTGTCGTAGACCTGCGTGTCGATGGCGCGCTTCTGGCCGTTGCCGAGATCGAGGATGGTCTTGGGCTCGCCGAAATAGACGCCGCCGGTCAGCTCGCGCACGATCAGGATGTCGAGCCCCTCCACCATCTCGCGCTTGAGCGAGGAGGCATCGGCGAGCGCGGGGTAGCACAGGGCCGGGCGCAGGTTGGCGAACAGCGCGAGATCCTTGCGCAGACGCAACAGGCCGGCCTCGGGGCGCGCCTCATAGGTCACATCCGCCCACTTCGGGCCACCCACCGCCCCCAGCAGGATGGCATCCGCCGCCTTGGCGGTCTCCATCGCCCCTTCCGAGATCGCCGCCCCGTGCGCATCATACGCGCACCCGCCCACCAGGTCCTCTTCGATGGCGAAGGAGCCGAGGCCCTCGGCCTCAAGCCAGGCAATGACGCGCTTCACCTGCGCCATGACCTCGGGGCCGATGCCGTCGCCGGGAAGAAGGAGGAGCTTGTGAGCCATGGGACTTTCCTGTAGCGCGCGCCCTTTACGGCGCCTTGTGATGGCAGGAGTGCTAAAGCCTCGCCACGTCCCTGACAAGCGCCGCCGCCGGGCGGAAGCGATCATTGCCTCGCATGGGGAGGGCCCGACTTACCCGCCGGTCGTGCGGTCGGCGGGGGGAGCGATCCCCATCGGCACGAAGGCGGCCTGCTCCTGAACGTCGGTGAGGGTGCGGGACAGGGCGATGGTCAGGGCGAAGATGATGTAGAACGGCCAGGTGAAACCCTGTGTCAGGAACGTCCCCGACACGCAGAAGCCCGCCAGCCCGGCGGCCAGGGCATAGGCCGCCGTGTGCAGCTTCGGGTCCACCGCGCGTGTGCTGACAATCCGCACTCAGCGCCAGCTGGTCAGCGCCGTCGAGATCAGCAGCGCCGAGAACACGAACAGTCCGGGAAAGCCGGTCTCCGCGAGGATGCCGAACCAGCTCGAGTGCACCGCATGGGCCTTGCCGTCCCATTCGGGGGTATATTCCCAGTAATTGGCGGCGAAATTGGAGATTCCGACCCCGGTCAGGGGATGGCCGACCGCCATGTTCCAGGCCGTGTGCCAGGCGATCAGGCGCCCTTGCGAGGATTCGTCGATGCCCTGCCCCGCCCCGCCGGAGGAGCGGTCGGAGATATCGGCCACGGAGAACAGCCCGAGGACCGCCACCACTCCGATCGTGACCATGAACACCTTACTGCGGATCAGCCGGCTCGCCAGCACGGCACACACGGCCGCGAGACCGAGCAGTCCGCCCCGGCTCTGGGTGGCGAGGATGCCAAGCAGGATGGTGCCGCTGCCGGCGAGGCCCAGCACCCGGTCAAAGACATTCACCCGTCCGATCACCAGCGCGCCGGCGAAGCTGAGGGGGAACAGCAGCGCGAGGGCGAGATCGTTGGGATCGCCCAGCACCGACCCGGTGGCGCGGCCGATGGTGACGCGGGTGCCCTCGACGAGGCCGATGCCGTTCAGCTTGTTGTAGATGGCCACCAGTGCCACCGCCGTGCCGCCCACCGTGAGCAGACGCGCAACCAGATGAAAATCACCGGGCGTCCGCGTCACCCAGGTGAGAAGAAGCGCCATGATGGCGATCTTGAGGAACACATCCGACCACTGGTTGTAGCTGGATTCCCAGGAGGTGGAGGTGAGGATTCCCAGTGTGGCGAGGGCGAAGAACCCTGCGAACAGGGACAGCTCCCGGGTCCAGAACGGCTTCAGGGATCGTGAAATGAGAAGGTGCCAGCACATGACGACCAGCGACAGCTGAGCGAGAAGTTGCGGGATTCTCCACGGCGTCAGGCTCGGAAACGCCTCGTGGACGCGCAGGAACGAGAAGATCACGAACAGCACGCACGGGACGGCGGGGCGCTTGAAGGAGAGCACCACGGTGACGACACCGATCGCCACAGCCACCGGCACTTCGATGCCGGGATGGCTGAGCCAGACATAAAACAGCACGCCCACCGCCACCAGGGCGATGGTGATGTCGAGCCAGTGGCCCTCGCCGGCCTCCTCTTCAGGCTTGCGCTGCGGGCGGGCGAGGTCAGTCACGAAATGCCTCTCTTGGCCACGGTCTCTCTCTGCGGGACGGGACGGTCCAGCGTTGCGCCGGCAATGCTAGCATAGTGCGGGCACGCTCGTTCAGGCGCCACCTCATCGTCCACCACCGCCCGCTCGTGCGCTGATGGCCGCGTCATAGACGGCGAGAATGGCCGGGAGGGAGGCGGCGATCCCGAACCGGTCGCGCACCGTGCGCCAGGCCGCGTGCGACATCGCCGCGACCTGATCCGGGGAGGCGGCATGCCACTGCGCCACAACGGCGGTTGCGGCGGCGATGTCGCCAGCTGGAAACAGCCAGCCATTCTCGCCGTGGCGGATCACGTCCGGCAAGGCCCCCACCGCGGCAGCCGCCACGGGAATCCCCGCCGCCATCGCCTCCAGCGCGGCCAGCGGCAGCCCCTCCGCACGCGACGGCATCAGCAGCAGGCCGATACGGGGCCAGATGGTTTCGGGGGCGCGCACCAGACCATGGAAGATCACCCGCCCGGCATGTGCCTTTTCCAGCCCTTGGCGCATGGGGCCGTCACCGAACATATGGAAGGCAGGGGGCGCGCGCACCGCCTCCGCGATCCGGCAAAACAGGTCTGGCCCCTTTTCGAGGCTGAGGCGGCCCACAAATCCGACGCAGTCCTGCGTCGGGAGGGGCGGAGGCTGGTCCGGGACCGCGACGAAATTGCCGATCACCGCAACGCGCCCCGGCAGACGGGCGGCGATGGGCGCGCTCACCGCAATTCGGGCACCGAAACGGGACGTGGCTTCATCGAGGCGCTGATAAAGGGAAACCGGAAACGGTCCCCGCTCGCCCGCATGGAAGGTGGACACGCAGGGAATTCCCG
>NCCY01000048.1 GCA_002279855.1 Rhizobiales bacterium 12-68-15 | reverse complement strand
CGAATGGCCCGCCCGCATGCAGCGCCTGCCGCCGGGGCCGCTGGTGGGCCGCGCGCCGGAAGGCACCGAGGTCTGGCTGGACGGCGGCCACAACACCGCAGGCGGGGCGGCGGTGGCTGCGGCGCTGGGAGAGCTGGAAGAGCGCTATGCGCGCCCGCTGGTGCTCATCGTCGGCATGCTCGGCACCAAGGACGTGACCGGATTCCTCGCCCATTTCGTCGGCCTTGCGCGGGAAGTGGTGGCGGTGCCGGTGCCTGGAAACGATGCGGCGCTGCCCGCTCACATGGTCGCCGCAGCGGCGAGCGCGCTCGGCCTCACCGCCTCCGTTGCGCCCGATGTCGCGACCGCGCTGCACGGGCTCAACACTTATCCGCTGTCGCCGGAACCCCGCATCCTCATCTGCGGATCGCTCTATCTGGCAGGGGCGGTCTTGGCCGAGAACCTCTCTCCGCCGGCCTGACGGATTGCCCGCCCGACCGCCGCGATCAGGCGGCGGAGCCGGTACGCGTGGACTGCTTTTCCCGCCGCCGCTGCACCGAGGAGGCGATGTTCATGCTTTCGCGGTATTTCGCGACCGTGCGGCGGGCGATGTCGATGCCGTCATCCTTGAGCTTCTGAACCAGGGTGTCGTCGGACAGCACGTCGTCCGGCCCCTCGGCATCGATCAGCGCCTTGATGCGGTGGCGCACCGATTCCGCCGAATGGGCTTCCCCCCCGCCCGACGCGGCGATGGCGGAAGAGAAGAAGAACTTCATCTCCAGCACGCCCCGGGGCGTCGAGATGTATTTGTTCGAGGTGACGCGGGACACGGTGGATTCGTGCATGCCGATGGCATCGGCCACGGTGCGCAGGTTCAGCGGCCGCAGGTGGCGCACGCCATGGGTCAGGAAGTTCTCCTGCTGGCGCACGATCTCGCTGGCCACCTTCAGGATGGTGCGGGCGCGCTGGTCCAGCGAGCGGGTCAGCCAGCTTGCGCTTTGCAGGCATTCCGCAAGGAAGCTCTTGTCCTCGCTGGAGCGGGCGGAGCGCGCGACGGTCGCGTGATAGGACTGGTTCACCAGCACGCGGGGCAGGGTGTCGGTGTTGAGTTCCACCAGCCAGGTGCCCTCCGGGCCGGGCCGCACGAACACATCGGGGATGAGCGGATGCACCACGCCGCCCCCGAAGGCGAGGCCGGGCTTGGGATCGAGGCGGCGGATCTCGCCGATCATGTCCGCAAGGTCTTCCGCATCCACCCCGCAAATGCGCTTCAGGGCGTTGCGGTCGTGCTTCGCCAGAAGGTCGAGATTGGCCAGCAGCGCCTGCATGGCCGGATCGCAGCGGTCGCGCTCGCGCAGCTGGATGGCGAGGCATTCGGAGAGCGTGCGCGCGCCGACTCCGGAGGGCTCGAAGGTCTGGATCAGGGCGAGGACGCTCTCCACCTCCGCCGCGCTGGCGCCAAGCTGCGCGGCGACCTCGGCGATGGTGCCGGTGAAATAGCCGGTCTCGTCGATCAGGCCGATCAGATTGAGCCCGATCAGCCGCCGCGCGGGGGAGGCTTCCGCAAGCGCGAGCTGCGCTTCCAGATGATCGGCGAGCGTGGTGTCCATCGCCAGGAAGGCTTCGGGATTGTAGTCCTCGCTGCGCTCCCCGCCGCCGCCACTGCCGCTCCAGTCGGACAGCGATCCGCCGCCGGAGGCGTTCGGGCGCTCCGAGGGGACGTCATCGGGAAAGATGTTGCCGAGGTCGGTGTCCAGCCGCGCTTCCATGGAGGCGCGCGTCGGCTCGCTGCCGCCCTCCAGCCAGTCGCCGGAGCGCGCATCCTGATCCTGCGGGGGAGGGGCCGGTTCCTCATGGGCGACCGCTTCCGGCACGCCGTCGTCATTGGCGCGTTCCAGAAGCGGGTTGCGCTCCAGTTCCGCCTCCACATAGGCCGCCAGCTCCATGTTGGAAAACTGCAGCAGCTTGATGGCCTGCATCAGCTGCGGCGTCATCACCAGCGACTGGGTCTGGCGGAACTCCATGCGGGGCGCGAGCGACATCAGCCGGTCTCCCTCGCGATGCAGGAGCAGGGGCGGCTCATAGGCGGAATTCCTCGCCCAGATAGAGCCGGCGCACGTCCGGATGGTTCACGACGGAGTCCTTGTCGCCCTCCATCAGCACCGTGCCGGAATGGATGATATAGGCGCGGTCGATGAGGCCCAGGGTCTCGCGCACATTGTGGTCGGTGATGAGAACGCCAATGCCGCGCGTGGTGAGATGGCGCACCAGCGCCTGAATGTCGCCCACCGCGATGGGATCGATGCCGGCGAACGGCTCGTCCAGCAGCATGAAGGACGGGCGGCTCGCCAGCGCGCGGGCGATTTCCACGCGTCGCCGCTCGCCGCCGGACAGGGCGATGGAGGGCGACTTGCGGACATGAGTGATCTTGAATTCCTCCAGCAGCGCGTCCACTTCCTCGCGCCGCTTGCGGCGGTTGGGCTCGGTCACCTCCAGCACGGCGAGGATGTTGTCCTCCACCGAGAGGCCCCGGAAAATGGAGGCTTCCTGCGGCAGGTAGCCGATGCCGAGGCGCGCCCGCTGGTACATGGGCATGGGCGTGACATCGTGGCCCTCCAGCGAGATGCGGCCCGCATCCGCCTTCACGAGGCCGGTAATCATGTAGAAGACCGTCGTCTTGCCCGCGCCGTTGGGGCCGAGCAGGCCCACGGCCTCGCCCTGCCGCACATTGAGGCTGACGCCGCGCACCACCTGCCGGCCGCCATAGCTCTTCTTCAGGTCGAAGGCGGCCAGCGCGGACGCTTCCTGTTCCAGATGGGGCGTGCCGTAGCCGAGGTCGTCCCCGGCGTCGTCCCGCTCCTGCGCGTCACCATAGCCCCCATCGCTCCAGTCCTGGTCTGACGCGGGCTCCTGCGGAACCTGCGCGCGGGACCTGGAACCGAAGATACCGAGCACGTTCAAGGGCGGGCCTCCTGCGGGGGATGACAGGCGAGCCGTCCGGGGCGGCTGCCCGCGGAGCGTTCGCTGGATGGTGACGAAAGAGGCAGGGGAAGCGCCGGCGTCCGCCAGCGATCTTGAGCCTCGCAGAGGCTCCAGTTTTCTCCGAGGGCCGGATCTTTGCAACATGCAAAAGTCGGGCCGAGAGAAATTTGATCTGCCCGCGACAATACGTCTTGAGGGAAAAGCGCGCCTTCCCCGGCGCAATGGCGGGGCCGCGATGCGGCCCCGCGCAGGATCAGCGCTTCGGCTGGGCGCCCTGGCTTCCCGGTGCGCCGGCTTCCGGCGGCTTGACGCTGCCGGGCACGATCAGGCTCTCCACCCGGCCGCCCTCTATTCTTGACACCCCGGAGACAAGGTCAACCGTGAGTTTCTGCCCCCGGATGACGTTCGGCCCCTGGGTGAGCACCACGGGCTTGCCGGTGAGCGTCACGGTATTGGTCTTCATCTCGAACACGCCGAGGTCGCCGGTGGCGGTCTGTTCCTTGGTCTGCACCACCACGCCGCCCTTGGCTTCCAGCCGCTTGATGGAGCTGGTGCTCTGCGGCTGGTTGTCCATGGGGGCCGCTTCGCCTTCATAGAAGACCATGAGTTCGGGGCTGCGCATGGTTGTGTCGCCCTGCACCACCACCACATTGCCGGCAAACACCGCCACCTTGTCCTTGTCGCGCACTTCCAGCGTGTTGGAATTGATGCGCACCGGCTGGTCGCGGTTGCGGGCGAAGCCCTGCAGGGCGTTGGGGACGCTGGAGCCCGCCTGCTGGGCGAGGGCCGGCGCGGCCGGGGCGAGGGCCGGCAGCAGCGCCAGCGCCAGCGCCAGACAGGCTCCCTGCCGGAGGCGCGGCATCGAATGGGTGCGCGCGGTCATGGCCGGCAATCTCATCTCTTGGCTCCTGTTGGGGCTGTCGCTGCGGAGGGGGCGGAACCGGGCCGGGCGGCGACGGTGGCGTTGACGGGAACGGTGCCGCGCTGCGGCGTCATCTGAAGGGCGCCGGACTGCTGTCCGCCGGCGGGCACCATTGCGGGACTTGTCGGCGGGGCACCCGGCGCGGCGGGCGGGTTCTGCCGGTCGGGCAGGTCGGACATGCGGAAATCCAGCTGCACATGGCCCTCGAAAAACGCGTAGGTGCCGCGATCCTTCACGATCATGCGGTCGGCGGTCAGCTTGCCGTCCTTGTAGGTGAGCACCACGGGATTGCCGGTGGCGACGCTGCCCGCCTTGGCGTCCACCTCCGCATCCGCAAGGCGGCCCGAATAGCCGGCCGCCGTGCTGAGGTCCACACCGTCCTTCAGCCAGATCACCTGGCGCTTGGTGTCCACCGCGCCCGTCTTCGACTTCACGCCCGCCCACCCCTTGTTGGCGAGTTCGAGCCGGGCATCGATATCGGTCAGTTCCAGGATGTCGGGGTTGGTGAGGTCCTGCGAGGCGCTGGCGGCGTTGACCCAGTATCCGCGCCCGTCATCGGTAAAGCCGGAGAGCTTGGGCACTTCCATGGTGAGCCGGGTGCCCGAAAGGTGCAAAGCGCCGAGTTCGAACGGCAGCTCGATCTTGATGTTCATCTGCTGGAGCACGGACACGCCCACCAGCGCGATCAGCGTTCCGCCCAGCAAGACGGGAAGGACCCGCTTCACGAAGCGGACCTTCCGGCTGTGCCGATGGGCGCGTACGAAATCAGGCGCGCTGCTGCTGCGCCCGAACGTTGCGGACGCCCGCCCAGTCTGCGCGGCCGGCGAAACGGTTTCGTTCATGCGGTTCCTTCACGCGCCCCGGTTCCTCGCCCCCGCCGCAGGATGGGCCTGAACGGCCACCCGGCGCAACCCGCGGGTTCAAGAGTGGGCAAAGATGTCCTCTTCCGGCCAGCCGGCAAGATCCAGCGCCGCCCGCGCCGGCAGGAAGGCGAAGCAGGCCTGCGCCAGTTCCGTGCGGCCTTCGCGCGCCAGCATGGCTTCCAGCTTCTCCTTGCAGCCGTGCAGATAGAGAACGTCGGAGGCGGCATACTGGAGCTGCGGATCGGTCAGGGTCTCGGCGGCCCAGTCCGAGCTTTGCTGCTGCTTGGACAGGTCCACGCCCAGAAGCTCGCGCACCAGATCCTTGAGGCCGTGCCGGTCGGTATAGGTGCGGGCAAGGCGGGAGGCGATCTTGGTGCAGAAGACCGGGCTGGTGGTGACGCCGAAGGTCTTCTCCATCACCGCGATGTCGAACCGCCCGAAATGGAACAGCTTCACCACCGCCGGGTCGGTGAGCAGCCGCACCAGATTGGGCGCTCTCGCCGCGTCCGCGCCCTTCGGCACCTGAACGAGATCGGCGGTGCCATCCCCGTTCGAGAGCTGCACGAGGCACAGCCGGTCGCGATGGGGGTTGAGGCCGAGCGTCTCGGTATCGATGGCGACGACCGGCGCGGCGATGAAATCGGCGGGCAGGTCGCCCTTGTGCAGGCGGATGGTCATGGCGTCTTCTGGCTGTATGGATCGTGACGGCTTTTAGAGCTTTTTCACCCCGATGGGAAACGGCGCCGGCGAAAAATGCCGGTGATCGCCGCTCCGGGAACGCCCGATGCGGCCTGTAAGGTCAATGTCAGGCTGGCCATTGCATGGTCCCCGGCATGCGCAGGCATGCATTTCCATCTGCGGAGGCCGCAGAGCGGCAGGGGAGAGAGAAAGTGGGCACGATCACGGACGGGATCTTCAAGGTGATGCGGACGGGCTGCGTGGCGGCGGCCCTTCTCTCAGGCCTTTGCGTGGCCGCGCAGGCCCAGCAGGTGCCGTCCGGCAGCTATCTCCAGACCTGCGGCGATGTGCAGGCCTATGGCGGCTGGCTCAAGGCCATGTGCCAGGACCGGTCCGGGGGATGGGTGGAGGCCGAGCTTGTGCTGTCCTCCTGCGGCGCGGGCACCGACATTGCCAACGAGAATGGCCGCCTGGTCTGCAAGGCCGCCAACATCTTCGGATTCGGCGGCGGCGGCTTTGCGTCCGAACGCCCGCCGTCCGGCTCCTACATGGCCACCTGCCGGGATATCCGCGTGTCGGCGGGGTGGCTCAAGGCCACCTGCCAGGATTCGCGCGGACGCTGGGTGGACGCCACCACCGCGACCGGCTGGTGCAGCGCCGGGCGCGACATCGCCAACATCGACGGTCGGCTCACCTGCCGCTGACCTGCCGGTCTCAGGTGTCCAGAAGCCAGCCACTGCCGGCGGCGCTGGTGAAATCGAGCTGAACGACGAGGTCGTTATAGTCGAAATCCCCGCCGCCTGCGGTGTCTTCCCAGCCCCAGGTGTTGAGCCCGTAATTCCAGATGTGGCCGAGCCCGTCGCTGTTGGCCGCGCTGTAGGCGAAATAGACCTGACCCGTCGTGTTGTTCACGAGGCGCATGGCGATGAGGTCGCCGGGATCGACGCCGACGAGGACGGCGCTGCCATATTGCCCGTAGCCGGGACCGTCGAGCACGCTGCCGCCGCTCTCGAACTGGTAGGACTGGCTCGCCGCCGCCTGGGCATAGCCGGCATCCTGCGGCCGCAGGCCGTTGACGCGGCCGGAATAGTCATCGACCTCGTAGAACATCACGGAGAGGTCGTTCATGCCGCTCTGCCGCAGGCGGACCTCCACATCCTGCGAGACGCCCCCCGCCAGTTCCGCCACCGCGATCGGGCGGGCGAGGTTCACGCCGCCGTCCGCATTGGCGAAGTCCACGAAGCCGAAGCCGGAGGACAGGGTGCCCTGGCTCGCCAGCGTGGTGTCGCCGCCGATGGTGACGGACACGGTGGTGTTGAGGGCGGCATGCATGTCGCTGGCAAGGCCCTGCGACAGGCGGTCGAACATCAGCACGAGGTCGGACGAGAAATCCTGCTGCATCACCTGCTGGGCAAACTGCGTCGACCAGGCATTGCTGTTCGCCGCCATGCCGCCGGAAAAGCCGGTGCCGTTGATGCTCACGCCGGCGCCGGAGGCGAGGGTGGGCTGGACCAGGAAGGTCTGGTCCACGCCGGACACCCAGCTTCCATCGTTCTCCTGCACAAGGAAGTCGGGCAGGGCGGAATAATAGACCTGCGAATGGGCGATCTGTGTCAGCGAGCGGGCGAGCAGCAGCCCGTTGGGGCTGCCGAGGCCGCTTGCGAGATCGAAGCCTTCGCCGGCGTCATAGCCGTAGCCGGTGGGAACGATGTTGCCGGAGCCATCGATCCAGTAGGTCGAGGTGGCGTTGCCGTTCTGCACGTCGTTGAAGCCGCCGGGTGCGATCACATTCGACAGGTACAGAAGGTCGTTCATGTAGCCGAGATTGGGCAGGCCCTGATCGGTGAAGATGGCGTTCAGCCGCGTGGTCAGCGCCGCCCACATGGGCGCCGCCGCGCTGGTGCCCCAGGCGTGGTCGGTGCCGCTCATGTCATCCTGCGGGACGATGTAGTGCATGTTGCCGCCGGCATCGAGCACCACGTCCGGCAGGCCGCGTCCCGATCCGCCGAGCCCGCCCACGGCATCCATGGGATAGCCATAGGCGGTCTGGTAGTTGGGTGTCGGCTGGGAGGTGTCGACGCCGCCTGAGCCGGCATTGTTCTCATCAAAGCCGACCGGCTCGCCGTTGGCATTCACGCGGTAGGAATTCCAGACCGTCTCCAGCAGCAGCGAATCCGCCGACAGGCTGGCGGGCAGCGCCTTGAGCCCGCCGGATATGAGCATCTTCAGCGTGCCGAGGTCGCCCGACATCGCCTTGGTATAGATGCCATCGGCGCTGGTGAGGGTGGGATCGGACGCCGCCGAGACCATGGTGGAGGCGGAACTGCCGCCCACCACCAGCTGGTAGGGGCTCATCTTGGTGTTGGCGACGTTGGTGATGCCGTTGGCGGTCTCGTGCCCGGTGCCGAGGTCGCCGGCAGACGTGATGGGAGTCACGTTCTGGAGCGCGGCATCCACGAACAGGCCGGAATAGGCGGCATAGAAGGGCGAGTCGGGATGGGGGTAGGCATCGTCCCGGTAGGACGAGGAGATCACCCCCGGATGCTGGGCGGTGCCGTAAGTGGCCCACAGCGCCTGCTGCGTGGCCACATAGTTCCCGCTGCTGCCCGAGCCGGCATACATGCCGATCAGGGATTGCGGGTTCACCGCCGCGACGATGCCCACATCCAGCGACCGCTCGCCGCCCGAGGAGGAGGAATAGGTCTGGCTGCTGCCGACCGTATAGACAAAGGCCTGCTCGGTGACGCCGATGGAGGCGAGATAGATGTTGAGGAGGGCGTTGAACTCGCCGACATCCACCGTGTTCGAGCTGTTGTAGGTGATGCCCACCTCCGGCTCGATGAGGCCGGTCACGCCATAGACCGCGCCCGCCCCCAGTTCGGGAAAGTTGTACAGCTCCGCGATCGACGCCGGGGACATGGAGGTGACGGTGGTGGCGGAATTCCCGATCCCGAGCGCCGTGGACGGCGTCAGCGAGACCGACGCGCCGCCGCTCTGGTCGCTGACGGCGGTCTCCGGAAAGGTCGGGTCGGAGGTCTCGTCGAACCAGAGCCCGCCGATGTTCCACGAGCTTTCGACCGAGAGCTTGCCCTCCCAGTAATACATCTGCTCGCCGTCGGGCAGCGTGCCGATCATCAACTCCTTGCCGAAGACGGTATCGAACTGGCTGGCATTCAGCGTGGCCCAGACGGTGCGGGACTCGGCCGAGGAGACATAATCGTCGCTGTTCAGATAGACGGTGGCACCCGCCGTCTGCAGGTCGCTGACGACGGTGGAATAGGTGGTGGTATCCGCCCCGTAGAGCGACCAGAGGGTCGCGGCATCCGTCGAGGCGAGGATGGCCTGCCGCTCTCCCCACGGCAGGTCGAGCAGCGATGCGGGATCACTGACGCGGTTGATGACGAAGGCGACCGTGATGGTGTCGGCGTTGGTCGCGGCCTGGGTGGCGGTGAAGGCGAAGGCATCCTGAGGCGTCGTCGCGCTCGTGGTGCGATAGCTTGTCCAGTCGAGATACGTCGAGTGGTCGAGTTCAACCGCCGCCATTCTTACCCCCGCAAGATCAGCCCGTTTCCGAAGGTTGCCACCATAGTCGCCGCTCCGGCCCCGGCAAAGCCGGAGCGCACCGCCTTACCGCGATTTAATGTTCGCACCGCAAACGGCGCCACGGGCGGGACAACAAAAAGCCCGGCATGAGGGCCGGGCTTTCTGAAAGATCGGAACGGTCGCAGGCTCAGCGACGCAGGGACTTCACGTCACGCACCGCGCCGCGAGCGGCGGAGGTGGTGAGGGCGGCATAGGCCTGCAGCGCCTGCGAGACCACGCGCTTGCGGTTCTGCGGCTTCCAGCCGTCTTCGCCCTTCGCCTCCATGGCGGCGCGGCGCTCGGCCAGCACCTGGTCGGAGACGGCGAGGTGGATGCGCCGGTTCGGGATGTCGATCTCGATGGTGTCGCCTTCCTCCACGAGGCCGATGGCCCCGCCTTCGGCTGCTTCCGGCGAGACGTGGCCGATGGAGAGGCCCGAGGAGCCGCCGGAGAAGCGCCCGTCCGTCACCAGCGCGCAGGCCTTTCCGAGCCCCTTCGACTTCAGATAGGAGGTCGGATAGAGCATTTCCTGCATGCCGGGGCCGCCGCGCGGTCCCTCATAGCGGATCAGCACGATGTCGCCGGGCTTGATCTTGCCGGTGGAGAGAATGGCTTCCACCGCCGCGTCCTGGCTCTCGAAGATGCGGGCCGGGCCGGTGAAGGTGAGGATGGAGGCATCCACGCCCGCCGTCTTCACGATGCAGCCGTCCTCGGCGATGTTGCCGAACAGCACGGCAAGGCCGCCATCCTTCGAATAGGCGTGCTCCACGGAGCGGATGACGCCGGTCTCGCGGTCGACGTCCAGATCGTCCCAGCGGCGGGACTGGCTGAACGCCACCTGCGTCGGCACGCCGCCCGGGGCGGCGCGATAGAAGGTGGCGACGGTGTCGCTCTTGGTGCGCACCACGTCCCAGCGGTCCAGCGCGTCCTTCATGGTGGGGGCGTGGACGGTGGGCTGGTCGGTGTGGATGAGGCCGCCGCGGTCCAGCTCGCCGAGGATGGCCATGATGCCGCCGGCGCGGTGCACGTCTTCCATGTGGATGTTGGCGACGGCGGGCGCCACCTTGCAGAGCACGGGCACCCGGCGGGAAAGCCGGTCGATGTCGGCCATGGTGAAGGGCACCTCGCCCTCGATGGCGGCGGCGAGCAGATGCAGCACCGTATTGGTCGAGCCGCCCATGGAGATGTCGAGCGTCATGGCATTCTCGAATGCCTTGAAGGTGGCGACGTTGCGCGGCAGCACGCTGGCGTCATCCTGCTCGTAATAGCGGCGCGACAGATCCACGATCAGGTGGCCGGCTTCCACGAACAGGCGTTCGCGATCGGCGTGGGTCGCGAGCACGGAGCCGTTGCCGGGCAGTGCGAGGCCGAGCGCCTCGGTCAGGCAGTTCATGGAATTGGCCGTGAACATGCCGGAGCACGAGCCGCAGGTGGGGCAGGCGGACCGCTCCATCACCTTCACGTCCTCGTCGCTCACCCGGTCGTCGGCGGCGGCGATCATGGCGTCGATCAGGTCCACCTTCTTCTCGCCGGTGGAGAGCAGCACTTTGCCCGCTTCCATCGGCCCGCCGGACACGAAGACGGCGGGGATGTTGAGCCGCATGGCGGCCATCAGCATGCCGGGCGTGATCTTGTCGCAATTGGAGATGCAGACCATGGCGTCCGCGCAATGGGCGTTGACCATGTATTCCACGCTGTCGGCGATGATCTCGCGCGAGGGCAGGGAATAGAGCATGCCGTCATGGCCCATGGCGATGCCGTCATCCACCGCGATGGTGTTGAATTCCTTGGCGACGCCGCCCGCCTTCTCGATCTCGCGGGCCACGAGCTGGCCGAGATCCTTCAGGTGCACGTGACCGGGCACGAACTGGGTAAAGGAGTTCACGACCGCGATGATCGGCTTGCCGAAATCGCCGTCCTTCATGCCGGTGGCGCGCCACAGGCCACGTGCGCCCGCCATGTTGCGGCCGTGGGTGGAGGTGCGCGAACGGTACTGGGGCATGACCTCTAGACCTTTTGTTGTGCGCGGCTCGGGTTCCGGGCAATTTTCAACAGTCGCGCCCTTCTTAGAGCGAATTCAGGCAAAGCGAAATCACTTCGCCGCAAGGGTGGCCCGACGCTTATGCGCCTGCGTCATGCGCGGCGGAGGCGATGGCGCTTTGATCCTCCCGCGTTTGCGCCAGTTGGTATTGCATTTGTGCAATACATTTCGGGTAGAAGTTCGATCAGTCTTTCCCTAAATCAATGTCCAGACGAACTGGAGATCACGACCATGGCTCTCAACGGCATTCACCACGTCACCGCCATTTCCGGCCCCGCCCGGCGCAACCTCGACTTCTACCGGGGCGTGCTCGGCCTGCGGCTGGTCAAGAAGACGGTCAACTTCGACGATCCCGGCACCTATCACCTCTATTATGGCGATGAGGCGGGCTCGCCCGGCTCCATCATCACGTTCTTCCCCTGGGACCATGTGGCGCCAGGTCGGCTGGGCGTGGGCGAAACGCAGGAGACCGCGTTCCGCGTTCCCCGCGGGTCCATCGGCTACTGGACGCACCGCTTCGTGGAAACCGGCGTGAAGCATTCCAGCCCCATCGTCCGCTTCGGCGAGACGGTGCTGCAGTTCACCGATCCGGACGGCATGCGCCTTGCGCTGGTGGGTGTGGACGGCGTGGAGAACGAGCCGGCCTACGCGGCCGGCAACATTCCCGCCGAGCATGCGATCCGCGGCTTCCA
>NCCY01000345.1 GCA_002279855.1 Rhizobiales bacterium 12-68-15 | reverse complement strand
TGCTGGCGCCGGGATTTTCTGCGGACGGGGAGCGGGCGGACCTTGCGGTGGCGTGCGGGCGCATCGCGCTGCTCTATCTGCCGCTGGCGGGGGCTGCCGCCGTGCTCGCCAGCATCGCCAACGGGGCCGGGCGGGTGCTGCTGCCGGCCCTTGCCCCCATGGCCGGAAACGCGGTGGTGCTGGCGGTGATCGGCGTGCTGCTGATGGAGGGGCTGATCGGCACCCCCGCCGCCGCGCTCGCCATGGCCGCCTGCGCCGTCATGGCGGGAATTGCCCAGCTTGCGCTCATGATCCTTGCCGTGCGCGGGGCGCCGGCGCTCGATCCGCGCGCGGGCTTTGCATGGCGCGCGGCGCGCGGGGTGATGCGCGCGGCCGGGCCGGCCTTGCTGTTTGCGGGGCTGCCGCAGGTGCGGGTGCTTCTGGTGGCGGCGATGGTCTCGGCGGTGCCGGGGGCCGTTTCGGCACTGAACTATGCCCAGCGCCTCATCGACCTGCCGCTGGGTCTCGTCGGGGCAAGCGCGGGCGCTGTGCTGGTGCCGCTTCTGGCCTCCGGCCGGGGCGGCGCGCGGGGCGCGGAAACCGCCCGCGCGGCGCTCGCCGCGCTCGCCTTCGCGCTGCCGGCCGGGGTGGGGCTGCTGACGCTGGCGGAACCGATCATTTCCGTTCTCTACCAGCGGGCCAGCTTCACCGCTGGGGATACCGCGCAGACGGCCGCCCTCCTCGCCGTTCTGGCGCTCGCCCTGCCGCTTCAGGGGCTGGAAAAGGTGCTGTGCGCCGCCGCCCTCAGCCATGGCCTCAGCCGGCAGGCGGAGCGCATCGGCCTTGTTTCGCTGGTGCTGGCGCTTCTGGTGGCGGCGGTGCTCGGCTTCGCGGTTGGCCCTGCGGCGGCGGCGGGGGGCATCGCGGTTTCGGCGGGGTTCGCGGTGGCGCGCCTTGGCTTCATCCTGATGCGCGGCGGACATCTGCGGCTCGCGCGGGACATCTGGCTGCCCGCCCTCGGCCTTCTGGCCGCGAGCGGCCTCATGGCGGGGGTGGTGACCGGCATCGCAAGCGTGTGGCACGCGCCTTCGGGCACCGTCATGGGCGGGGTGCGGCTCGCGGTTCTGGTTCTCTCGGGCATGGTCACCTATGGTCTGGTCGCGCTCGCGGTGCGGCGCCGGGCGGGCGGTGGCGCCGCGCGCGACTGAAGGGGGGGCGTCATGAGCGAAAGCCGTTTCTTTGCCTATGCGAGCGTGGACGGGCGCGCCCTGCTGGGACGCACGTGGGGGGAGCCGAGCCGCTTCCTGCCGCTGGTCTGCCTTCCCGGGCTGACCCGCTCCTCGCGGGATTTCGAGGCGCTCGCGCAGGCGCTGGCGGAGCGGGGCCGGCAGGTGTTCGCGTTCGATTTTCGGGGGCGGGGTGGTTCGGCCTCCGCGCCGTTCGCCACCTACAATGTGGTGCAGGAAGCGGCGGACACGCTGGCGGGGATGGAGAGCCTCGGCATTGCCAAGGCGCTGTTCCTCGGCACGTCGCGCGGTGGACTGGTCATGATGCGCATTGCCGCGACTCGTCCCGAGGTGATGGCAGGCTCCATCTTCAACGATATCGGCCCCGTGGTTGAGGTCTCCGGCATCGCCCGCATTTCCGGCTATGTGGGCAAGGCCCCGCCGGAGAGCTGGGAGGCGCTGGTGGCGGAGCTGAAGGCGGGGCAGGGCGCCATGTTCCCGAAGCTCACCGATGCCGAGTGGGAGCGCTATGCCCGCCAGATCTATGCCGATGACGGCGGCGTGCCGCGCCTCGCCTATGATCCCGCCATGGCGGACGCCTTCAAGGCGTTCGACCCCACCAAGCCTCTGCCGGAATTCTGGCCCTGGTTCGAAGCCATGGCGCCGCAGCCGCTCATGGTGATCCACGGCCAGCTCTCCCGGGCCGCGTGCCCGGTCTTCGCTTCCGGGCCGCGTGGCCCGGTCTTTCCCAAGGTGGCGGCCGCATCCAACCCGGCTGCCGTGAGGAGCTCGCCATGGCGGCGGTCGCGGAACGCGTCTTTTCCGGTGTCCAACCTACCGGAAACCTGCATCTCGGCAATTATCTCGGAGCCATCAAGCGGTTCGTGGAACTGCAGGAGCGCTTCGAGTGCATCTATTGCGTGGTGGACCTCCACGCCATCACCGTCTGGCAGGACCCCGAGGAACTGAAGCGCCACACGCGCGAGGTCACCGCCGCCTTCATCGCCTGCGGCATCGACCCGAAGCAGCACATCGTGTTCAACCAGAGCCAGGTCTCCGGACATGCGGAACTGGCCTGGGTCTTCAACTGCGTCGCCCGCATGGGCTGGCTGAACCGCATGACGCAGTTCAAGGAGAAGGCCGGCAAGGACCGCGAGAATGTCTCGCTCGGCCTGTTCGCCTATCCGAGCCTCATGGCGGCGGACATCCTGCTCTATCGCGCCACCCACGTTCCGGTGGGCGAGGACCAGAAGCAGCATCTGGAACTGACCCGCGACATCGCCCAGAAGTTCAACGTGGATTTCGGCCCCTCCATCGCCGCCAACGGCTTCGGGGAGAGCTATTTCCCGCTGACCGAGCCGGTGATTGCCGGCCCCGCGACGCGGGTGATGAGCCTGCGCGACGGTTCCAAGAAGATGTCGAAGTCCGACGCCTCCGATTTCTCCCGCATCAACCTGACCGACGATGCGGACGCCATCGCCTCCAAGGTGCGCAAGGCGAAGACCGATCCCGAGCCGCTGCCCTCCGAGGAAGCGGGCCTGAAGGCGCGGCCCGAGGCCGACAATCTGGTGGGCATCTATGCGGCGCTGGTGGATGGCACCCGCCAAGGCGTGCTCGACCAGTATGGCGGCGGGCAGTTCTCCACCTTCAAGATGGCGCTGGTGGATCTCGCCGTGTCGAAGCTCGGCCCCATCGGCGCCGAGATGAAGCGCCTGATGGACGATGTTTCCGCCATCGACGCGATCCTTGTGGATGGCGCCGACCGGGCACGGGCCATCGCCGACGCCACCATCCGCGACGTGAAGGACATTGTCGGCATGGTGCGGCGCTGAGCGCAGCCGTCCTCCGCTGACACCATCACCTGCAGGGCCCCGGCATCGTCCGGGGCCTTTGTGTGTCAGGGGGCGCGTCAGGCGGCGGCGAACAGCGGGCGTTCCCGGCGCATCTCGTCGACGATCACGCCTTCCGCCTGCTTGAGGGCCGGGGAGGCGGCGTCCGAACGGCCATAGAGCGCGAATTCCACATCCGGCAGCGCCGGCAGGGCGGGATCGCTGATGCGCACCAGATCCGGCCGCAGGGCGCGGGCGGAGCGGACGGTGACGCCAAGGCCAGCGCCCACCGCCGCCAGCAGCCCCGGCAGGCTGGGGCTGGTGAGCGCGACACGGAACGGCCGCCCGGAGGCGGTCAGCGAGGAGATGGCGGCGGCGCGGAACACGCACGGCGCCTCGAACAGCAGCAGTGGCACCGACTCGTCCGGGACGAGCCGCAGGCTGCGCGCGGCGATCCACTGCATGGGCTCGCGCCCCACGATGGCGGTGGGAAGGTCGGTTTCCATGCGCAGGCCGAGGGCAAGATCCAGTTCGCCGCCATGGATCTTCTCCACCATGCTGGCGGTGGAGCACACCCGCACCGTCAGCGGCGCCTGCGGAAACAGCGTGCCGAGCCGCGCCAGAACCCGCTGCATGGCGGCCTCGCCGAAATCCTGAAGGAAGCCGAGCCGCAGCGGCTGCGCATAGCTGCCATGGACATGCTGGGCGAGGATGCGGTCGTTGAGATCCAGCAGGCGTCGCGTGTCATCGAGGAAGGCGGCGCCCCGCGCGGTCAGCACCACGCCACGCCCCTTGCGCTCCAGCGGCGCGAAGCCGAGCGCGTCGGCGAGGCGGTCCATCTGGAGGCTGATGGCGGACTGTGTGCGCCCCACCCGTTGGCCTGCTGCGGAGATGGAGCCCAGTTCGGCCACGGCGGCAAAGCTGCGGAGCAGGTCGAGATCGAGATTGCGCAGCATGGCCAGCCCCATTCAACTGAGTAGAAATGAGCATATCG
The DNA here is from genome assembly GCA_002279855.1 of Rhizobiales bacterium 12-68-15. GTDB lineage: Bacteria > Pseudomonadota > Alphaproteobacteria > Rhizobiales > Xanthobacteraceae > Aquabacter. The sequence goes on along the minus strand of NCCY01000345.1, from coordinate 440 downwards.
AATTCGTCGATTTCCATAAATCAATTTTTCTCAAGTGTTTCCCAAGGCTACCGTCCGTTCATCCCAAACGGAGCACAGCACATGCCCATTCTTCAGGTCACCCTCTCAGGCCCCGCCGATGCCGCGAAGGCGGCGGCGGTCGCGGCCCGGCTGTCGGCCCTGACGGCCGAACATCTCAACAAGGACCCGGCGCTGACCTCGGTCGCCGTCACCTTCCTGCCGGCGGCCCACTGGTTCGTCGGCGGGCCGAGCCTTGAAACGGCCGGCCTCGCCAGCTTCTGGCTGGATATCGCCGTGGTGGATGGCACCAACACGAAGGACCAGAAGGCCGCCTATATCGCGGCGGTGTTCGCGGCCATGGCGGGCGAGATCGGCCCGCTCCATTCGGAGAGCTACATCCATGTGCGGGAAGTGAAGGCCGACGCCTACGGCTATGGCGG
>NCCY01000047.1 GCA_002279855.1 Rhizobiales bacterium 12-68-15 | reverse complement strand
CCTCCGGTGGGCGTCAGACCATCGCGGACATCAGGCCCGTCCGGGTGTCCCGGTCCTGCGCAAATGCCTAGGCCGTCTCCGTCACCGGCTCGCGGCCGATCAGCCGCCCGAGCTGCCGCAGGCGCCCGTTGATGCGCTCATTCACAAGGTCCGACAGGCGCGCGGGAACGGTCAGCACCAGCGACCCGCCGCGCACCTCAAGGCGCGTGGAGGGGAGGATGCCGGCCATGGCGGCCGAGAGCGGATAGGCGATGCGGAACGCGGCCCCGAGGATGCGCGCCCGCTCCAGCATGGAGGGCGAGACAAGGCCGAGCAGGTCGGGGGCCACCTCTTCCGTGCTGAGGCCCACATGGCGGAAATAGACCGGCAGCGCCACGCAGATCCGCTCCGCATGGTCCACCCCCGCGAAGGCGGCATGGGCGATCATGTTGAGGCTCTGTTCGGCGCGATAGTCCGGATGCGCCCGCCAGCTCACGTCCGCCAGCAGACAGGCCGAGCGGCGGATGCGCTTTTCCTCGGCGCTTTCCGCCAGCATGGGGGAGGAGGCGAAGAAATTGTCGGTCCAGGCCAGCATCTCCTCCTGGTGGAGGGGAGAGCGCGAGCGCAGCAGGTTGAATTCCTGCGCCGTCAGCAGCAGCGGGTCTTCCTGCCGCTGCGCCTCGTCCAGCAGGCTGTAGAGCAGGCCCTCGCGCACGCCGAGCGCCGAGATCACCACCTGCTCCGGCTTGCCGCAGCGGATCAGGTGTTCCAGCACCAGCGCGCCATAGGAGAGCAGCGGCCTGCGGGCGAGGGAGACGGATTCGATCTTGCCCAGCGCCTCCGCCTCGCCGCGCTGCACCGCCCGGGTGAAGGCCAGCGCGTCCTTGGCCGGGATGGTGTAGCCGTGCATCACATGCAGCGGATAGCCGTTCTGGAACATGTGCAGCCGCGCGAGCGCCCGCCACGTGCCGCCCACGGCAAAGAAGGTTCGGCCTTCGAGCTTCGAGAGAACCGGCGCGCCGTCCATGGCGTCGCGCACGATCTTCTCCGCCTTGCGCAGGGAGCGGGCGGAGCGATCCTGAAGGGCGAGGATGCCGAGGGGCATGGTGATGCCCTCGTCGGCAACCGCCGTGCTGCACACATCCACCAGTTCCAGCGAGCCGCCGCCGAGATCGCCGGCGATGCCATCCGCATGATGGATGCCGGAAATCACGCCGAGGGCGGCAAGCTCCGCCTCGCGCCGGCCGGTGAGGATCTCGATCCGGGTCCGGCAGATGGCCTCGCACTCGGCGATGAAGTCCGGCCCGTTGCTGGCATCGCGCGAGGCGGCGGTAGCGAGCGCGTAGAGCGTCTCCACCCGCATGGCATCGCACAGGGCGCGGAACCGGCGCAGCGCCGACAGCGCCTTCTCGATGGCATCCTCGGCGAGCCGCCCGGTGGACAGAACCTCCCGGCCCAGCCCGCACAGCGCCTTCTCGTTGAAGATGGGCGTCGGCGCGCGCGACAACGCCTCGTACACCACAAGGCGCACGGAGTTTGAGCCGATGTCGATGACAGCGACCGGGGCCTCTACCGTCATGCGATCGGTCAGATGCGGTTCGCGAAAACGTCCTTCACCGGCGGAGAAGGAGGCTGCGCGGCGAAGAATCTTTGAGAGACTTTCCACGTCCCGACAAGCTCGGATTGGTCATGAAATAGCGATGAGCGTTGAACGACTCTTCACCGGAGGCCGGGACTATGCGGGCTGAGGAGCCATCCGGCAACACCTCCCAGCTCTGTTCGTTGTCGATAATGTTCGCCACCATGATCTGGTCGAGCACCTGTTCGTGCACCGTGGGGGTGGTGATCGGGCACAGGGTCTCCACGCGCCGGTCCAGATTGCGGGTCATCAGGTCGGCCGAGGAGAGGTAGACGATGGCCTTCGGGTGGGGCAGGCCGTGGCCGGCGCCGAAGCAGTAGATGCGGCTGTGCTCAAGGAAGCGGCCGACGATGGACTTGACCCGGATGTTCTCCGACAGGCCGGGAATGCCGGGTCGCAGGCAGCAGATGCCGCGGATGATGCACTCCACCTTCACGCCGGCCGCGCTCGCATCATAGAGCGCGTCGATGGTCTCGGGGTCCACCAGCGAGTTGCACTTCAGCCAGATGGCGGCCGGACGGCCGGCGCGGGCATGGGCGATCTCGTCGGCGATGTTCTTCAGGATGCGGGGCTTGAGCGTGGTGGGCGACACCGCCATCACGTCCAGCTCGCCCGGCGTCGCATAGCCGGTGATGAAATTGAAGATGCGCGCCACATCCTGCGCGATCACCGGATCGGCGGTGAAGAAGGACAGGTCGGTATAGATGCGCGCCGTGATGGGGTGATAGTTGCCCGTGCCCACATGGCAGTAGGTGGCGAGCGCACCGCCCTCGCGGCGCACCACCATGGACAGCTTGCCGTGGGTCTTGAGGTCGATGAAGCCGAACACCACCTGCACGCCCGCCCGCTCCAGGTCGCGCGCCCAGCGGATGTTGGCTTCCTCGTCGAACCGGGCCTTGAGCTCCACCAGCGCGGTCACCGACTTGCCCGCCTCGGCCGCCTCGGCCAGCGCCTTGACGATGGGGCTGTCGGACGAGGTGCGGTAGAGGGTCTGCTTGATGGCGACCACATTGGGATCGCGCGCCGCCTGCCGCAGGAACTGCACCACCACGTCGAAGGATTCATACGGGTGGTGGACGATGATGTCCTTCTCCCGGATGGCGAGGAAGCAATCGCCGCCATGGTCGCGGATGCGCTCGGGGAAGCGGGCGTTGTAGGCGGGGAATTTCAGGTCGGGCCGGTCTACCGAGACCAGCTGCGAGAACTCGTTCAGCGCCAGCACGCCATCGACGACGAAGATTTCCTCGTCCTTCACGTTGAGTTCGCGGGCGACGAAGTTGCGCAGCTCGTCCGGCATGGCGGAATCCGCCTCCATGCGGATGACCGAGCCGTAGCGGCGCTGCTTCAGCGCATTCTCGAACAGGCGGACGAGATCCTCCGCCTCCTCCTCCACTTCGAGGTCGCTGTCGCGGATGACGCGGAACACGCCCTGCCCCTTCACCGCATAGCCGGGGAAGAGCCGGGCGATGAACAGGCCGATCATCTGCTCCAGCGTGATGAAGCGCCGGCCGTCGGCATCCGGCAGGCGGATGAAGCGGTCCACCTTGGCGGGAATGCGGATCAGCGCGTTCATCCCGCGCCCGTCGGTCTGGCGCACAAGCTGGAGAGCGAGCGAGAAGCCGAGATTGGGGATGAAGGGGAAAGGATGGGCCGGGTCGATGGCGAGGGGGGTGAGCACCGGGAACACATGGTGCAGGAAGTGGGCTTCCAGCACCTTCAGGTCCTCGGCCGTGGTCTCCACGCCGTCGATCAGCGTGATGCCCACCACCGACAGGTCGTGGCGCAGTTCGCGCCAGCGGGCCTGCTGGTCGAAGATCAGCTTGCTGGCCGCCGCCATGATGGAATCGAGCTGCTCGGACGGGCTCAGGCCCTCGGCGCTCTTGGCGGTCACGCCCTCGTGGATCTGCTCCTTCAGGCCGGCGACGCGGACCATGAAGAATTCGTCGAGATTGTTGGCGGAAATGGAGAGGAAGCGAAGCTGTTCCAGCAGCGGATGGTTGGCGTTGGACGCCTCCTCCAGCACGCGGCGATTGAAATGCAGCCAGGAAATCTCCCGGTTGATGAAGCGGTGGGGCGAGTGACGCAGATTTTCACCCGCCTCGATGTCCATCAGGGATTCGGCCATTAGGGCTGCATTCTCGTTCGCGTGCATTGATCGGTGTCCCCATTTTGGCCCGGACCATGGCCATCTTGCATGACCACTCTATGACGGCCAGCCCATCACGCCGCGCCGTACCCCTCGTCCTCCTGCCCCGCACCCGTGTCCCAGGCCCGCATCAGGTCCGCCACGAGCGCCCGCGTGACGGGCCGGCGGGCCGCGAGCGCGGCGCGGTCGATGGCCGCCACCAATGCCTCGGCACCCGCGACCGAGCGCTCCATGCGCGCCAGCAGATAGTGCACCGTCGCCTCGTCCACGCCAATCTGCCGGTCGGCGAACAGCTTCACCAGCACCGCCGCCAGCAGCGCGTCTCCCGGCGGGGCGATATCCACTGCCGGCACCGCCCGCAGGCGGGAGGCAAGGTCGGCGGTGGACAGGCTGAAGCCGGCGGGCGCGGTGCGCGTCGTCAGCAGCACATGGGCGCCGGTTTCCTTGGCAAGATTCAGGAGATGGAAGAGCACCGCTTCCTCCACAGCGTCTGCGGCAAGATCCTCCACCACCAGCACGCCTGAGGACAGCGCCTCCGGCACGCTCGCCAGCGTCAGGGTGTTCGCCGGCACCATGCGCGCGCCGGTCGCCTGCGCGAACATCGTGGCCACATGGGTCTTGCCGGCGCCCGCAGGCCCCACCAGCGCCACCACGGGCGACGGCCAGTGCGGGAAGGAATCCAGCAGCGCCAGCGCCGCTGCATTGCCAGGCGCCTCCAGAAAATCGTCGCGCGAATGGCCGGGGGCCGACACGAGTTCCAGCGGAAGCTGGGCGGGGGAGGTCTGGGGCCGGGCGCGGTTGCGCTCCGCCATGGTCAGCGCCGCTCCGGAACGCCATCCTCTGGCGTCTCGGTCTGTTCCGCCCCGGTATAGAGCGGACTGTGGAAATATTGCCGGAAGCCGAACCGCACCAGCACGCCGGCCGCCGCCGTCAGCGGCACCGCCAGCAGCAGGCCGACGAAGCCGAACAGGTAGCCGAACGCGAACAGCGAGAACATCAGCCACACCGGATGCACGCCGATGCTGTCGCCCACCAGCTTGGGCGAGAGGATGTAGCCCTCGATGGTCTGCCCGGTGACGAAGATGCCGAGGATGATGCCGATCATGGTCCAGTCCGGGAAGAACTGGACGATGGCGACGCCCATGGCGAGCACGAGGCCGGTCAGCGAGCCCACATAGGGAATGAAGGTGATGAGGCCGGAGGCGATGCCGATCAGCAGGCCGAAATTGAGCCCGGCCATGGAGAGCGCCACGGCATAGAAGGTGCCGAGCAACAGGCAGACCAGCGCCTGGCCGCGAATGAAGCCGGCCACCGCAAGGTCCATCTCGCGGCCGAGCCTGCGCACCACCGGCCGCTGGTGCAGCGGGATCCAGCTGTCCACCGCATTCACCATCGCCGGCCAGTCGCACAGCACGTAGAACACGACCACAGGCGTCACCACCACCAGCGAGAACACCGAGAGCAGCGCCTGCCCGCCGGACCAGATGGAGGAGATCAACCCCAGCAGATAGCTCACGCCCTGGGACATCAAATCGGCCAGCGAGCGCTGGATGTCGGGGACGCGGTCACCGAAGAAGTGGTTGATCCAGTCGCGGTTCTCGTCGGTGACCAGCCCCTGGAGGCGGGTGACATAGCTCGGCAGCTTGGTGATGAACTCGGCCAGCTGGCTGCCCAGCAGCGGCAGCAGCACGAGCAGGAACATCACGATCACCAGCAGGAACACGCCGACGATCAGCAGAGAGGACGGGGTGCGCGCGATGCCGAGGCGCGACAGGCGTTCCACGATGGGGTTGAGGAAATAGGCGAGCGCGATGCCGGCGACGAACGGCAGCAGGATTCCGCGCAGCAGCCACAGCAGCGCGATGGTGACGACCAGCGCACCGATCCAGAACCGAAGCTGGAGCCGAAATGGCATTCCGCCGTCCCCGTCATGCCTGCGCGGCCGCCGCTGCGGACCGGCCCGTCAGCTCGCCATGTGACGCATCCAAGACGCGAGATACGCAGCCGCCGAAAGGGCCGTCAAGAGCCCGACCGCCATCAGGCCGAGCTGGAAGGCCGGCCCCAGTGCAATGCCGAAGCCGGTCGCGGCCAGTACCATGGCCGCAAAGGCGATCTGCACCATGGTGTTCACCTTGGAGACCACCAGCGGCCGGATATGGACCGGCCGCGCCATGGCCACGGAGAGGATGACGGCGCCAATGATCATCACGTCCCGCGCCACCACCGCGATGGCGACCCAGCGCGGAATGTCCCCCACAATCCCCAGGGTCACATAGATGGAAATGAGCAGGGCCTTGTCCGCCAGAGGGTCGAGATAGGCCCCAAGCTCGGTCTGCATGTTGAACTGCTTGGCGAGGAACCCGTCCACCGCGTCGGAGATCCCCGCCAGCAGAAACAGCCAGAAGGCGAGGAGGGGTTCGTCCGAGGCGATGGCCCATACCACCACCGGCACCAGCAGGATGCGCATCAGCGTGATGAGATTGGGAATACTCAAGGATCGCTGTCCCTCGCCCTCCATTGGCGAGCTTGCACCTATCCGCGCCGGATGGAAAGACCGGTGAAGCCCTGCACGCTGGCCATGGCCTGGATGCGGTTGATGTTCACATGGCGGGGCAAGGTGCAGGCGAAGAAGACCTGCTCGGCGATATCTTCCCCGGTCATCGGGTCGATGCCGGAATAGACCGTGCCGGCGCGCTGGTCGTCACCCTTGAAGCGCACGAGGGAGAATTCGGTCTCGGTCAGCCCCGGCTCGATATTGGTGACCCGGACGCCCTTTCCGGCCATATCGGCCCAGACACCCAGCGAGAACTGCTTCACGAACGCCTTGGTGGCACCATAGGTGTTGCCGCCCGGATAGGGATAGTCGCCGGCCACCGACCCGGTGAACACCACATGCCCCTCCTTGCGCGCCACCATGCCAGGCAGCGCGGCGCGGACGGTGTGCAGCAGGCCCTTGATGTTGGTGTCCACCATCTCGGTCCAGTCGGCCATGGCGACCTCGTGGGACGCCTCCAGCCCCAGCGCCAGGCCGGCATTGGCGAACACCACGTTGTAGCTGGCGAACGCCTCGGGAAGGCCGGCGATTGCGGCCTGCGTCGCGTCCCAGTCCCGCACGTCCAGCACCACCGGATGGACGCGGCCGTCAAACTCCCCCGCCAGTGCCTCCAGCCGGTCGGCGCGCCGGCCGAACGCGACAACCTTCGCGCCCGCGCCTGCAAAGCGGCGCACGGTCGCAGCGCCGATGCCCGAGCTTGCGCCCGTGACCAGCAGCGTGAGGGTGCGGGGGTCCAACATCTGATACATGGCCAGTCTCCAGCGTCTTTGCGCCCATAAAGCACTCGGAGGGCGGAAGGGAAAGACGGGACGGCCTTGCCGAGAGGCTGCGCCGCTGTTGCGCCCGACCCGACCCATGTTTCTGCCGCAACACGCAATTAAGGTTAGTGTGACAGATGCGGCAGGACGGCGGGGCCGGGGCCTTGCTCCTGCCATCTTCTGCCGGAAGCTGAACCGGCTCACAGTCTCCTGTGGGGGCGATTGAACCCGGTGGGGTGGATTGTGATGCGGTTCTGCCGCATGACACCCGCCTGATCCGGAGCAGAGATGGTACGGCGGTTGCGCCGGGAGATTGAGTGGATGAAGGTTTTTCTTGTCCCGCTTGCCATGGCGGCCGCACTTGCTGTTTCCGGCTGCAGTACCGACCTGGATGGCTTCGGGCCCAAGACCAGTGCCGTTGACGCGAATCGCGTGCTGAACGCGCCCACGGGCGCCGTTGAAAGCGCGCCCATGCCCTCGCCTGTCCAGAGTGCCGCCACCGGCGCCACAGCCACCTCGGCCAGCGCAGCCGTGACCCCCTCCTCCACCGCCTCCGCCGTTCCGCTGGCCCCGCCGCCGGTCAATCCCGGCGCCACCGCCTATGCGGTCTCCGGCTCGCAGGACCAGCTCGCGGGCCCATGGACCTTCTCGTGGGACAATGGCAGCCGCACCTGCCCGGTCACGCTCTCCACCAGCCGGGGCGCCAGCGGCCTGTCCGCGCAGGCGGACATTTCGTGCCCGAGCGAAATCTTCATGACCAAGGCGTGGGATACGCTGGGCTCCGAGATCGTGCTCCAGAACCATGTGGGCAAGGTCACCGCCCGGCTCGCTCCCGCAGGCCCGAACCGCTTCGTGGGCGTGATCGCGGATAACAACCAGCCGGTGGTCCTCACCCGCTGACGGCGGCCGCCGGCCCGTTTCCGTCCAGACCCAAGACAAAGACCCAAGACAAAAAACGCGCCGTCCCGGCCCGGGACGGCGCGTTTTGTCTGTCGGGCGTGCCGAAAATCCCGTTGCTCAGCGCCTCGTGCTCAGCGCACCGTGGTCTGCGTGATGGCGGGCGCGTCCGCGCGCGGCGCCTTCTGGGCGGGCGCGGCAAACAGGATCGCACAGATGATCACCCCATAGGACGCGACGAACAGCGCCCAGTCCGTCCACGACCAGCCCAGGAGGGGGCGGCGGCCGGGGCGGGAGGCGCGGGAGCGCGAGGGCGTGATCGGCAGCGACGTGGGCATTCCCATAAATCCTAGTGGAATTTTCGGGAACATCCTTCAACGGCGCGTGGAATTTGTCAATAAAACATATTTTTAGTGTTTAATGCCCTTCGAAGTGAGCTTTCCGCTTCTCGACGAAGGCCGCGACCCCCTCCCGGAAATCGCGGGTTCCCACGCTGCCGAGGAAAGCCTGCTTCTCCGCCTCCAGCTGGGCGGGCAAGGCATGGTCGAGCGAGGTGCGCAGCAGCGCCTTCACGCGGCCATAGGCCTGCGTCGGCCCCTGCGTGAGCCGCGCGGCGAGGCGATCCACCTCCGCGCCGAGGTCTGCGGCGGGCACCACCTTGTTCACAAGGCCGATGCGCTCCGCCTCCACCGCATCGATCACATCACTGAGCAGCGCCAGTTCCATGGCCTTGCGCAGCCCCACCACGCGCGGCAGCGCCCAGGAGGCCCCGCCATCCGGAGAGGTGCCGATCTTGGTATAGGCCAGGGTGAATTTCGCATCGTCCGCCGCGATGGCGAGGTCCGCCGCCAGCGCCATGCTGAGGCCGGCGCCGGCTACCGCACCGTGCAGCGCCGCGATCACCGGCTGGCGCAGGCTGGTGAGGGTGACCAGCGCCTCATGAAAGGGCGTGATGATGGCGGTGACCACCTCCGCCGCAGCCTCTCCCGCCGAATGGAAGCGCCCCACATCGCCACCCGCGAGAAAGCCCTTGCCCTCCCCCGAGAGCACCACCACCCGGACGGTGGAATCCCCCGCCACCGTCTCCACGGCGCGCTTGAAGGCGATGATGGCGTGCTCATCGAGCGCGTTCAGCACATGCGGCCGGTTGAAGCGGATGCGGGCGATGCCGCTGGACAGGTCGAGCAGAACGGGATCGGCGTCGGACATGGTCCCCCCTAGATGTTGGCCCCGAAGGACACCGGAGCATATCGCGCAGCCGCCCCGTGCGGCCAGCCCGGCAATTTTACCGCTCAGAAAATGTTAATTTTGGATTTGCACATTTTTCCTGTTTATTTTACGGTAATAGACATTACAAACTGCACTATGCACATTTTAAATGTGTGTTTTATGCAGGGGACACCGCCCAGGGACACCCGCCATGACGTCTCCGCTTCAGCAGAAGCTGAAAATCACCGGCCCGACCGCCATCACCGCCAACCGCCTGGCGGATGGGGTGGTGGTCTGGTTCACCCGCGCCCATGGCTGGTCCCTCGACATCGCGGACGCGGCGGTCGCCACCACCGCCGAGGATGCGCTCGCCCTGCTGAATGCGGCGAACGCAGACGAGATTAATGCGGTGGGCGCGTATGCCGCGCGTGTGTCGATCGAGAACGGGCGAGCGCAACCGTTCAATCTCCGGGAGCGCATCCGCGTCGGCGGGCCGACCATCCCCTTCGAAGCCGCCGCCTGAGTGCCGGAGCCATCCCATCATGTATGTCTATGACGAGTTCGACCGAGCCTTCCTTGCCGAGCGCGTGAGCGAGTTCCGCGACCAGGTCGGCCGCCGCCTTTCCGGCGAACTGAGCGAGGAAGAGTTCAAGCCGCTGCGGCTGATGAACGGCGTCTACCTGCAGCTTCATGCCTATATGCTGCGGGTCTGCATTCCCTATGGAACGTTGTCATCCCTCCAGATGCGCGCGCTTGCTTCAGTAGCGCGGCGCTATGATCGGGGCTATGGCCACTTCACCACGCGGCAGAACATCCAGTTCAACTGGATCAAGCTGTCGGAACTTCCCGATGCCATGGCTGAACTGGCGGAAGCGGGAATCCACGGCATCCAGACCTCGGGCAACTGCATCCGCAACACCACCACCGACCCGTGGGCGGGCGCGACCCCGGAGGAGCTGGAAGACCCCCGCCTCTATGCGGAAATCATCCGCCAGTGGTCCACGCTCCACCCGGAATTCACCTACCTCCCGCGCAAGTTCAAGATCGCCATCACCGCCGCAAAACACGACCGCGCCGCCATCCGCGTCCACGATATCGGCTTGCGATTGCACGAGAAAAACGGCGAGCGCGGGTTCGAGGTGATCGTCGGCGGCGGGCTCGGGCGCACCCCCTTCGTCGGCAAGACCATCCGCGACTTCCTGCCGAAGGAGCACCTGCTCTCCTATCTGGAAGCCATCCTGCGCGTCTATAATTCCGGCGGCCGGCGCGACAACATCTACAAGGCCCGCATCAAGATTCAGGTCCACGAGATCGGCACGGAAGAATTCTCCCGCCGGGTCGAAGAAGAATGGGCTGAAATCCGCGACGGCGCCCTGCGGCTCGATGACGTGGCCTTCGCCACCATCCGCGACCGCTTCATCACGCCCGATTTCGAGACCCTGGAAGACCGCCCCGCCGCCCTCACCGCAGCGCTTGCGGCCGATCCCGCCTTCGCCCGCTGGCATGCCAACGCCGTGACCGCCCACAAGGTGCCGGGCCACGCCATCGTCACCCTGTCGCTGAAGCCGGTGGGCAAGCCCCCGGGCGATGCCACCGCCGACCAGATGGACGGCGTCGCCGACCTTGCCGATGAATTCGCCTATGGCGAGATCCGCGTCGCGCACGAACAGAACCTCACCTTCCCCCATGTGCGGCAGAAGGATCTGCCGGCCCTGTGGCGGCGGCTGGACGCGCTGGGGCTCGCAACCCCCAATGTCGGGCTGATCTCCGACATCATCGCCTGCCCCGGCCTCGATTATTGCTCGCTGGCCAACGCCCGCTCCATTCCGCTGGCGCAGCGGCTCACCGAGCGTTTCGCGGACGAGGCACGGATTGCCGATATCGGCCGGATGCACATCAATATTTCCGGCTGCATCAATGCCTGCGGCCATCACCATGTGGGCCATATCGGCATTCTCGGCGTCGAGAAGCGGGACCAGGAATTCTATCAGGTCACGCTCGGCGGCAAGGGCAACCACAAGGCCCGCCTCGGCGAGCTGATCGGCCCGGCCGTCTCGGAGACCGAAGTGGTTGATGTGGTGGAGCGCATCGTCGACACCTATCTCGATTTGCGCGAAGGCCCGCAGGAAACCTTCATCGCCGCCGTGCAGCGCCTCGGCCTCGACCCTTTCAAGGAACGCGCCTATGCCGCTCGTTAAGAACGGGGCGGTGGTCCCCGACGCCTATGTCACCGCCGATGCCGAAGGCCCCCTGCCCGATGGCCCGGTGATCGTGCCGCTCGCCCGGCTTCTGGCCGAGGGTGAAGCGCTGTCGGGGCGCAATGCGCCGCTCGGCGTGCGCGTGCCCAACACGGCAGACCTCGCCGCGCTCGTGCCCTTTCTGCCCAGCCTGTCGCTGGTGGCATTGGACTTTCCGAAATTCCGCGATGGCCGCGCCTACACCCAGGCGCGCCTGCTGCGCGAACGCCACGGCTTACTGCGCGCCACCGGCAATGTGCTGCGGGACCAGATCCTGCTGATGGCGCGCTGCGGCTTCGACGCATTCGAGATCACCCGGGCGGAGGATGTGCCGGGCTTCGTGGCGGGGCTTTCGCGCTACTCCGTCTTCTACCAGCCCACCGGAGACGGGCGCCGGACCGTGGCTGGCCTGCGCGCCGCCGGTGCCTGACGAGGCGCCATGGGTCATCTGGACATCAATGCGGCGCAAACGGAAGACGCCGCCCGCCACGCGGCAGCGGCGCTCGATGCCCGCCTGCGGCAGGCGTCTCCGCTGGAAATCCTGGCGGCCGCCGCCGAAAACCATCGCGGGCGGGTGGCGGTGGTCTCGTCCTTCGGGGCGGAATCCGTCGTGCTGCTCCACATGGCCTCGCAGGTGGACCGTGGCTTCCCGGTGCTTTTCCTCGATACCGGGCACATGTTTCCCGAAACCCTGGCCTATCGCGACGACCTCATCGCCCGGCTCGGCCTGACGGACGTGCGCACCTTCCATCCCGATCCCGTCGCCCGACTGGCGCTCGATCCGCAGGACGCGCTGTGGGCCGACGATACGGACGCCTGCTGCGCCCTGCGCAAAGTGGAGCCCCTCGACCGGGCCCTCTCGCCATTCTCCGCCTGGATCAATGGCCGCAAGCGCTATCAGGCAGAGACCCGCACGGCGCTGCGTGTGGTGGAGTTCGAGGACGGACGCACCAAGTTCAACCCGCTGGCCGCACTCGGCCCGGCCGAGATTGAA
>NCCY01000344.1 GCA_002279855.1 Rhizobiales bacterium 12-68-15 | reverse complement strand
GCGGCCAGCAGGCGCTCCTGCGCCGGGCGGTCCAGATGGCCCGGCCACCAGATGAGGCCGGGAGCAAGTTCGAGGCGCTGCATTCGGTGGGCTCCGTTGTGTCATGAACGTCTAACGCTGCCGGCACGCAAAGGAAACGTGAGGAAGCTGCGCCGGCGCGGGCGTGGCCGTGCTGGAACGCGCGGTGGGCGCATGGCGTTTCAGGGGGAACGACGTGAAAGTGGAGAAATAAGATGAGCACATCCCTCGCCGGCGCCCCTGGCGTTCGCAAGCCCCGCGCGCTCGCGGTCGGCGCCCTGGCGCTCGGTGCGCTCGCCCTCGGTACACTGGCTCTCGGAGGTCCGGCGCTTGCCCAGACCTCCACCGTGATCGAGACCCAGCCCTCCGGTTACGTGCTGGTCCAGCCGCAAAAGGAAATGATTGTCCAGCAGTATGTGGTGGGTCAGCCCGGCGCCATGGTCACCCTGCAGCAGGGCTATGAGCCGGCGGCGGGCTCCACCGTTCCTGCCACGGTGGAACTGCGGACCTTCCAGACCGGCGTTGACGGTGGGTTCGATGCCTCGGGCTACCGTTATGTCGTCACCCCGGATGCCGGGACGCTGCTCGTGGAGCCGGAGACGCGCCGCGTGATCCAGGTGATCCGCTGACGCCATCAGACGCCCATCCGTCCTCTTGCCGCTGGGTAAGGCCGGCGGGTGCCCGGCGGTCGGTGGCGCGCGCCTCCCGCCCTTTTGCGGCTTGACTTTCCGCCTGCGGGCGCGGCTTCCGCGCTCGTGATCACGAGAGTTTGAAAAAGCGCGTCCTGCACGCATTCCATGCCTTGCGGCGGCAAATCACCCCTCCTATATCGGCCTCGAACGCCGTGCATATGCGGCGTACCCCAATTCAGTAAACGGGGGCCGGCGGACAACCGCGGGAGGGGCTCGCGGCGTCTTATACGGGCGCTTGTCAGGCCCGGTCGGCCTGCCGACAAGGAGAAGTACATGGCCAAGATTATCGGCATCGACCTCGGCACCACCAATTCGTGCGTCGCTGTGATGGAAGGCGCGTCCCCCAAGGTGATCGAGAACGCGGAAGGCGCCCGCACCACCCCGTCCATCGTTGCCTTCACGGAAGACGGCGAGCGGCTGGTCGGACAGCCTGCCAAGCGGCAGGGCGTCACCAATCCCGAGCGCACCTTCTTCGCGGTGAAGCGCCTCATCGGCCGCCGCTACGACGACCCGACCGTCGAGAAGGACAAGAAGCTCGTCCCCTACAAGATCGTGCGCGCCGACAATGGCGATGCCTGGGTCGAGTCGGACGGCAAGAAGTATTCGCCCTCGCAAGTCTCCGCCTTCATCCTTCAGAAGATGAAGGAGACGGCCGAGTCGTTCCTCGGCGAGAAGGTTGACAAGGCAGTCATCACCGTCCCGGCCTATTTCAACGACGCCCAGCGTCAGGCCACCAAGGATGCCGGCCGCATCGCCGGACTTGAGGTGCTGCGCATCATCAACGAGCCCACGGCGGCAGCGCTCGCCTATGGCCTCGACAAGAAATCGGCCGGCACCATCGCGGTCTATGACCTCGGCGGCGGTACCTTCGACGTGTCCGTGCTGGAGATCGGCGACGGCGTGTTCGAGGTGAAGTCCACGAATGGCGACACGTTCCTCGGCGGCGAGGACTTCGACATGCGCCTCGTGACCTATCTTGCCGACGAGTTCAAGAAGGAGCAGGGCATCGACCTGCGCAACGACAAGCTCGCCCTCCAGCGGCTGAAGGAAGCCGCCGAGAAGGCGAAGATCGAGCTGTCGTCCGCGACCCAGACCGAGATCAACCTGCCCTTCATCACCGCCGACGCCTCCGGGCCGAAGCACCTGACCATGAAGCTGACCCGCGCCAAGTTCGAGGCGCTGGTGGATGACCTCATCCAGCGCACCATGGAGCCCTGCCGGCTCGCGCTGAAGGATGCGGGCCTCAGCGCTGGCCAGATCGACGAAGTGGTCCTGGTCGGCGGCATGACCCGCATGCCGAAGGTCCAGGAGATGGTGAAGCAGTTCTTCGGCAAGGAGCCCCACAAGGGCGTCAACCCGGACGAGGTGGTCGCCATCGGCGCCGCCATCCAGGCCGGCGTGCTTCAGGGCGACGTGAAGGACGTGCTGCTGCTGGACGTGACCCCGCTCTCGCTCGGCATCGAGACGCTGGGCGGCGTGTTCACGCGTCTCATCGACCGCAACACCACCATCCCCACCAAGAAGAGCCAGGTGTTCTCCACCGCCGAGGACGGACAGAACGCGGTGACCATCCGCGTCTTCCAGGGCGAGCGCGAGATGGCGGCGGACAACAAGATCCTCGGGCAGTTCGACCTGCTCGGCATTCCGCCGGCTCCGCGCGGCGTGCCGCAGATCGAGGTGACCTTCGACATCGACGCCAACGGCATCGTCCAGGTGTCGGCGAAGGACAAGGGCACCGGCAAGGAGCAGCAGATCCGCATCCAGGCGTCCGGCGGTCTCAATGACGGCGACATCGAGAAGATGGTGAAGGACGCCGAGGCGCATGCCGCCGAGGACAAGAAGCGGCGGGCGCTGGC
>NCCY01000343.1 GCA_002279855.1 Rhizobiales bacterium 12-68-15 | reverse complement strand
TCGCCCATCACGCCCATGACCAGCAATTGCATGCCGCCGATGACCATGATGCTCACCATGAGCGAGGGATAGCCGGGAACGGGGATGCCCCAGAACAGCCATTCCATGGTGATCCAGAAGCCATAGAGCAGGGCCGCCCCCGCAAGGCCGGCACCCGTCATGGCCGCGATCCTCAGCGGTGCGGGCGAGAAGGAGGTGAGCCCCTCCATGGACAGGCCCAGCAGCCGCCAGAAGCTCCAGCTGCTGTTGCCGAAGCGACGCACGTCCGGACGGTAGGGCACGGCCACCTGTCGGAAGCCGATCCAGTTGGACAGGCCTTTGAAGAAGCGATTGCGCTCCGGCAGGCGCCGCAGCGCCGCCACCGCACGAGGCGAGAGCAGGCGAAAGTCGGCGGCATCCTCGGGGATGCGCGTGGAGGCACCGAAATTCAGCAGGCGGTAGAAGGACTTGACAAACAGGCGGCGGGACGTGGGTTCGTCCAGCCGGTCCGCCTTCACCGCATAGGCCACGTCATAGCCTTCGTCCCGCCAGAGCGAGACGAAAGTCTCAATCATTTCCGGCGGATGCTGCCCGTCACCGTCCATGAACAGCAGCGCATCGCCGCGGGCGTGGTCGAGCCCTGCCATGAGGGCGGCTTCCTTGCCGAAATTGCGGGACAGCGCGACCACCTGCACATCGACGCCCAGGGTCGGCATCTGTGCCGCACGAACGGCCGTATCGTCGCGGCTGCCGTCGTCCACATAGACGATCTCCACGCGCAAGCCGCGCGCAGCAGCCACCTGCCCCGCGCAGCCGCACAGGCGCCGATGGAAAGTCTCGATCCCGCTCGCCTCGTTATAGAGGGGAACGACGATGCTAAGGTCCGGTGTCACCGCATGTCTTTCCGGATGGCCCGTTGGCTACGCGTTCCCTTTAGCGGTCTTGCCGCCCCCGGGCGAGAGTGGCGGAAAAAATTTCGCGAAAGAGGGAACCCCACCTCACCAACAACGTTTCATCTTCGGAACGATCGACCCCCCCCGAGATCGTCCCATGCGACGCGGCCGCCTTTCCCCCCAGGCGGCCGCGTTTTCTTTTGCGCACTCTCACATACGCCAAGGACAGGGCGCGGTTTGAGGCCGGTGCCGGGCGGCTTTGCGGCGGATCAAGACCTTTTCGCGCCGACCCGCTAGGGTGGGAAGCAGGAGGAGTTGCTAAAGGCTTTTCCGGCATTCCCATCGCAGGACGGTCCGCCTAGCGTGGCGGACGGATGCGGCACGGAGACAAGGGCATGATCCGCGACATTCTGGTCAACCTCACCCAAGGCAAGGAAAACGACCCGGCGGCGGCTTACGCGGCAAGCCTCGCGGCGCAGTTTTCCGCCCATCTCACGGGCCTCGCCGTGACGTATGAGATTGATGTCCCGCCTTTCTACATGGGCGCGCTGCCGACAGACTTCATCGAGACCCAGATGGCCGAGAACGCTGCGGCTGCCCACCGGACCATCGAAACCTTCTCCGCATCCGCCGAGGCGGCCGCCATCGCCTACGAGGTGCGTCAGCTCAACGGCTCGCTCGGCGTGGCCGCGAGCACACTCGCCGAGATGGCGCGCACCTTCGACCTGACCGTGGTGGCCCAGCCGGACCCGGACCAGCCGGGGCCGGAAGAGGTGATCGCGGAGACCGTTCTGCTGGAATCCGGCCGTGCGGTGCTGATCGTTCCCTATGTGCAGCGCACCCCCTACCGTGCCGGCCGCGCCGTGGTGGCGTGGGACGGGAGCCGTGCCGCCGCCCGGGCGCTGGCGGAAGGCTTGCCGCTCCCCGGCGAAACCAGCGTGGCGCAGACCATCCTGAACGAAGTGTCCGACCAGGGTGCCGACCTCGTGGTGATGGGCGGCTACGGCCATTCCCGCCTGCGCGAACTGGTGCTGGGCGGCGTCACGCGCGAAATCCTCGGCGCCATGACCGTTCCGGTTCTGATGGCCCACTGAACCCGAAGATCGGGCCGGCGCCCGGTGCGGGGCGTTCAAACGAGAAAGGGCCGCTCATCCCGTGGGACGAGCGGCCCTTTTTGTTTCGATCTGCAGAGTAGCGACGACTCAGTCGTCGCTCTCGGCCTTGCGCGAGCCGCCCAGCTTGGCGAACACGGTTTCGAGATCGAGCGATTCCTTGCGGGCGGGCGGGGCGGTGTCCTGCCGGGTCGTGAGGTCGGCGGGAAGCAGCGTTGCGCCCTTGTCCTCGACCGGCGTGGCGGGACGATCCTTCGCCGCGCGCTGCACCTCGATATCCAGTTCGATCTGGCTGCACAGGCCGAGCGTCACCGGGTCCATGGGCTGGAGCTGCGCCGAATTCCAGTGGGTCCGCTCGCGGATCGCCTGGATCGTGGACTTGGTGGTGCCCACGAGGCGGATGATCTGCGCATCCTTCAGTTCGCCATGGTTCCGGGTCAGCCACAGGATGGCATTGGGACGGTCATGGCGGCGGGAGACGGGCGTATAGCGCGGGCCCTTGCGGGTCTTCTTCTCCGGCAGGCGCACCTTGGATTCCAGCAGGCGAAGGCGGCGGTTGCCGTCCTTCTCCGCCAGCGAAATCTCGTCGCGCGAAAGCTGGCCGGTGGAGATGGGGTCGAGCCCCTTGATTCCCTGCGCCACCTCGCCGTCGGCGATGCCCTTCACCTCAAGCGGGTGGAGCTTGCAGAAGTCGCCGATCTGCTCGAACGTGAGCGCCGTGTTCTCGACCAGCCACACGGCGGTCGCCTTCGGCATGAGGGGTGTGTTCGACATGGAGCAGCCTCTTGATGGAGCGGCTTTGAAGCAGCCTCTCGGCTCGTTGTATTGTTTTACGCCGTCAACCGCAGCTTCACGAGGCACGCATGCGCGAGACGCCTGAAACTTCGGCTCCGGCGGCAGGCACGAGGGGTCCGGCGCTCGCCCGCTGACCGGGCGAACCGCGGATCTCGAAATGTCCGGGATGCCACACCATAAGCGTGCCCGCTGACAGATGCAAATGGGCATTGCCCCGGGCGCAGGCAAGCGGGCCTTGACTTCCCCGCGCCCCGCCCCTCATTCATGGCGCGATGCAAGCCGATCTTCAGACCTCAAAGCCTCGCCTGCGCGTGATGCTGTGCGCGCCGCGCGGATTCTGCGCGGGCGTCGTGCGCGCGATCGATGCGGTGGAGCGCGCGCTGGAGCTTTATGGCCCGCCCGTCTATGTGCGGCACGAGATCGTGCACAACAAATATGTCGTCGAAGGCCTGAAGCGCAAAGGCGCGGTCTTCGTGGAAGAGCTGGAAGAAGTGCCGCCTGGCAATGCCCCGGTCATCTTCTCCGCCCATGGCGTGCCCAAGTCCGTTCCCGCCGAGGCCGCCCTGCGCAACATGTTCGCCATCGATGCCACCTGCCCGCTGGTGACCAAGGTCCACCGCGAGGCGGAGGTGCACCATCGCAAGGGCCGCGACATCCTGCTGATCGGCCATGCCCGGCATCCCGAGGTCATCGGCACCATGGGCCAGTTGCCGGAAGGCGCCGTGACCCTCATCGAGACGGCGGAAGATGCGCGCACCATCGTGCCGCGCAACCCGGACAATCTCGCTTATGTGACCCAGACCACCCTCTCGCTGGACGATACGGCGGAGATGGTGGAGATCCTGAGGGCCCGCTTCCCCAACATGGCGGCGCCCCACAAGGAAGACATCTGCTATGCCACCACCAACCGCCAGGAGGCGGTGAAGCATGTGGCACCGGGTGTGGACGCCATGGTGGTGGTGGGCGCACCGAACTCATCCAACAGCCAGCGGCTGCGGGAAGCGGCCGAGCGCGCCGGCTGCGGCCTGGCGGTGCTGGTGCAGCGGGCAAGCGAACTGGACTGGCAGCGTTTCTCCAACATCACGTCGCTGGGCGTGACGGCGGGTGCGTCGGCGCCGGAAATTCTCGTGGAGGAACTGCTCGATGCTTTTGCCGAGCGGTTCGAGCTTGAGGTGGAAACCGTGACGGCCGCGCAGGAAAACGTGTTCTTTCCCCTCCCCCGCGCCCTGCGCCCCGACGCGGCGGAATAGATCGTGGCCGTCTATACGGATGTCACGTCCGCGCAGCTCGAAGCCTTCCTGGAACGCTACGACATCGGCACCCTGGTCTCGTTTCACGGGATCGCGGAGGGCGTCGAGAACTCGAACTTCCTGCTTCAAACATCGGATGGCACCTTCATCCTGACGCTCTACGAAAAGCGCGTCGCCCGCGGTGACCTGCCGTTCTTCGTCGGCCTGATGCAGCACCTCGCCCGCAACGGCATCTCCTGTCCGCAGCCGGTCGCGGCGCGGGACGGGGAGATGCTGGGCGAACTCGCCGGCCGGCCCTGTGCCATCGTCACCTTCCTGAAGGGCGTGTCGGTGCGCCGCCCCACGGC
>NCCY01000046.1 GCA_002279855.1 Rhizobiales bacterium 12-68-15 | reverse complement strand
TATCCGGCAGGCCACCTCGGCCATCGCGTCGGCCATCGAGGAGCAGGGCGCCGCCACCCGCGAGATCGCCTACAACACCCAGAGCGCCGCACAGGGCACGCAGGGCGTGAACGACAACATCTCCGGCGTCGGTCGCGCCGCCGAGATGACCGGCGCCGCCTCCACCCAGATGATGTCGCTCTCCAACTCCCTGGCAACCCAGGCAGCCAACCTCCAGGACGAAGTGGTGCGCTTCGTCAACAATCTGCGCGCCGGCTGACGCCCCGCTCCGACGTGCAGTTTGACGCCCCGGACGCCCCGATCGTCCGGGGCGTCTTCCATTTCAAAGCAAGAGTTCAGAGACGGATTCACCGATCCGTTTGATTCACCGGGATCGGATCAGGCGTCAGAGCAGCCCGAGCTGGCGCAGCTCGCGCTGGAGCGCCTCCGGCAGGCCGGGCGCGGCGCCGTCCTGAAGATCGGCCGGCGCCTCCGTCCCCTTCAGATAGCGCCACCCCTGGAACGGCCGCGACGGCCGGGCCGCGACGCGCACCAGCCGGGGCTCCAGCACCAGCCGGCAGCGGCCGATCCCCTCCCCGTCCACGAACGTCTCGATGGCGCGCAGGGACTGGCGGCAGAGCAGCTCGCCCTTGATCACCCAATAGAGCGATCCGCCATCCAGAAGCTCGGCGCTGCGGGTCGGGGCCATGCGGGTGATATGCACCTGCTGCTCCGGCAGCCCCCGCGCCTGCCGGTCGGCCTGCCGTTCCGCGATCCAGTCCGCGAGATCCTCGACCGAGTCCACGCCGACGCACAACTTGATCAGGTTAAGGCGCCCCGCGCCCGCCGCAACGGTCACGCCAGGGCCTCGCGCTTCACCACGGGCCAGTCCACTTCGTCATGCTCGGCCACCCACGGCTCCTTCAGCGCCTCGGTCCGCCACGCGACGAAATCGGGCCAGGAATGGATCGCCTCCACATAGGCGGCGGAGACCGGATCCAGCGGCACGGCATAGGTGAGCAGCCGCGTCGCCACGGGGGCATAATAGGCATCCGCCGCGCTGAACCGGCCGAACAGGAACGGCCCGTCCGCTCCGAACCGCGTCCGCGCCTCGCGCCAGATGTCGGCGACGCGCGCAATGTCCGCTTCAACGCCCGCGTCGCAGGCGCGGGGCTCGGGCGGGCGCCACAGATTCATCGGCAGGTGACGCCGCATGCGATGAAAGCCGCTGTGCATCTCGGCGCAGATGGAGCGCGCCATGATGCGCGCGGCCCGCTCGGTCGGCCAGACGGGCCGGTCGGGATAGCGCTCGGCCACATGCTCGATGATGGCGAGCGAATCCCACACCGCCGCATCGCCATCCAGCAGAAGCGGCACGCGCCGGGGCGCGGCAAGGCCGGCAAAGGCAGCGTCGAACGCCTCGCTCTCAAACGGCAGCAGCCGCTCGGTGAAGGCGATGTCCGCGCCCTTCAGCGCCAGCCAGGCGCGCAGGGACCAGGAGGAATAGTTCTTGTTGGCGATCAGCAGTGTCAGCACGGTGCGTGGTTCCACATTCGACGGACCGCCAGAATGGCCGTCTCAGCGGGACGCCACAACCGCAGCTGCCTCGAACCCGCCGAACAGGTAAACAAGCATGATCGCCCCGATGAAGAGCGAGAAACTGATACGTGCAATGCCCCAGCAGGAGCAGGATTGCTCGGTCTTGGATGCCATGATGACAAATCGACCTTGTCGTGGAAACGATCGCGGAGGTGTGCTCCGCCGGGCCGGGTGATTAAGCCTTTTGTAACCGTGATGCAATGCAAATTTACCGCCGATGCACCGCATCGTCACGCGACCGCCGCATTCCGGCCATCTGCGGCCTTGCCGTACGCGCCCGCTGGTGAGAGGAGAAACCCATGATGGAACAGGACGAATCTCCCCCCGCCCCCGCCAATCCGGATGCCGCTGCCGAAGCGATCCTCGCCATTGCCCGCGAGATCGGCCCCGGGCGCACCCTCAGCCCCATGGATGCAGCGCAAAAACTCATCCCCGGCGAGAACTGGCAGCGCGCCCTGCCCCAGATTCGCCGGGCCGCTGTCGAACTCGCGCTCCAGGGCCGGCTGATGATCTATCGCAAGGGCAAGCCCGTGGACCCGCGCGAATTTCGCGGCGTCTATCGCCTCGGCCTCCCCCGCGACGAGTGAGGGCGCGCCCTCATCCCGGCGCTCAGGGCGCCGGGAACAAGGCGTTGGTGCGGCCGGTGAGATAATAGACCACCAGCCCCACCCATTCCTTCGAGGACAGGTCCGTCAGGTCCTCCCCCGCCGCCACGCGGCTGAAGACGCCGAGGGCCGCCTCCGGGCCCACCGTGCGGTAATCCACCGGCACGGCCGTCACCGGAAATTCCACCGCCCGGAAGGCGCCCACGGCCCGGGGCATGTGGAAAGCGGAGGTCACCAGCAGCCAGCGTGAGCCCGGCGCGGGATTGACCATCCGGCGAGTATAGAGCGCGTTCTCCGCCGTGTTGCGCGCCCGGCTCTCGAACCGCACCCGCGCGATGTCCACGCCCACATCCTGAAGCAGCATGCGCGCCGGCAGGGTGCTCGTGGGATCACCGTCCCCGAATCCGCCCGACGTCCCGGTGAAGACCAGCTGCGCCTGCGGATACTGGCGCGCCAGCGCCGCGAAAACGATGATGCGCTCGGCGGCATCGTTGACCGAAGGCACACGCCGCCTGAGAGCGATGGCGGGCGATTCCGCGCCCCCCAGCAGGATGATGCCATCCACCGGCTGGCCATCGGGCACATAAGGCGGAAAGCGCTCCTCCAGCGGCAGCGTGATGTAGACGGCAAACGGAGACAGGCCCGCCACCACCTGCCCCAGCACGCCCGCCAGCACCACCACATAGCCGATGCGCCGCGTCCCCGTCGCCACCAGCGCGAGCCCGAGAACGCACAGGAACAGCAGGAAATTGGAGGGAACCGCCAGCGTCCAGAAGATGCGCGCCAGGGTGAAGAATTCATCCATGCCGGCCAAAGCTCCCACACCCTGCCCCGCAGGCACAGGGGACCGCAGCGCCACAGGCGCACCCCGGCCGAGCTATGCGCAAGGACCGACTGCGGTTCAAGCGCAATGCGCGAGGGATACAAAAAGAACCGGGCCTGCCGGTTCGCGCCGGCAGGCTCGGATCTTGAGCCTTGCCTTTACTTGGTCTTTTCGAACAGCTCCCGGCCGATGAGCATGCGGCGGATCTCGCTGGTGCCGGCGCCGATCTCGTAGAGCTTGGCGTCACGCAGCAGCCGTCCCGTGGGATAATCGTTGATATAGCCGTTGCCGCCGAGGGTCTGGATCGCCTCCAGCGCCATCCAGGTGGCCTTTTCCGCAGCATAGAGGATGGCGCCAGCGGCATCCTCGCGGGTGGTCGCGCCCCGGTCACAGGCCTTCGCCACGGCATAGACATAGGCCTTGCATGCATTCATCGTGACATACATGTCGGCGATCTTGCCCTGCATGAGCTGGAACGTGCCAATGGGCTGGCCGAACTGCTTGCGGTCGTGGATGTAGGGAAAGACCACATCCATGCAGGCCTGCATGATGCCGAGCGGGCCTGCGGCGAGCACGGCGCGCTCGTAATCGAGGCCGGACATCAGCACATTCACGCCGCGCCCCGGCGCCCCCAGCACGTTCTCCTCCGGCACCTCGCAATCCTCGAACACCAGTTCGCCGGTGTCGGAGCCGCGCATGCCGAGCTTGTCCAGCTTCTGCGCGGTGGAGAAGCCCTTGAAGCCCTTCTCCACGAGGAAGGCGGTCATGCCGCGCGCGCCCGCTTCCGGGTCGGTCTTGGCATAAACAACCAGCGTCTCGGCAATGGGACCGTTGGTGATCCACATCTTGCTGCCATTGAGGATGTAGCGGTCGCCCTTCTTCTCCGCACGCGTGCGCATGGAGACCACGTCCGACCCCGCGCCCGGCTCGGACATGGCGAGCGCGCCCACATGCTCGCCGGAAATCAGCTTGGGCAGGTAGCGGCGCTTCTGGTCCGGCGTGCCGTTGCGGCTGATCTGGTTGACGCAGAGGTTGGAGTGCGCGCCATAGGACAGCCCGACAGAGGCGGAGGCGCGGCTGATCTCCTCCATGGCGATGACATGTTCGAGATAGCCGAAGCCCGAGCCGCCATATTCCTCCTCGGCCGTGATGCCGAGCAGGCCGAGTTCACCGAGCTGGGGCCAGAGATCGCGGGGAAACTGGTTGGTGCGGTCGATCTCGTCGGCGCGGGGCGCGATCTTGGCGTCGGCGAAGCCGCGCACCGTGTCCCGGAGCATGTCCGCCGTCTCGCCCAGATCGAAATCGAATCCCTGATGGCTGTTGGACAACATTGCGTTTCCTCCGCTCCCAAGCTGGCGTTTTTTTATGACTGCCGGCTGCGCCACCACCCGGAGCGCGCAGAGAATAAAACGGTTGCCCGTTTATTCAACCTTTCCGTTGTCGCTCTGGCCGCGCGGCGGCGCGGGACCGCGCACCTTTTTGCTTTCCGCGCGCTGTGCCTCCAGTTGCTCGACGGCGGTGTCGATGGAGACCGCCTGGGAAAACAGGAAGCCTTGCGCCTGCTGGGCGCCGAACGCCCGCAGGAAGCGAAGCTGCTCACGCGTCTCCACCCCTTCGGCGGTCAGCACGATGCCCAGCGAGCGCCCGAGCCGGATGACATATTCCACGATGGACGCCGCATCCCGTTCCAGCCCCAGATTGAAGATGAAGGAGCGGTCGATCTTGATCTTGGTCACCGGCACGCTGCGGATGTGCACCAGCGAGGCATGGCCGGTGCCGAAATCGTCGAGCGCGATGCGCACGCCGGCGTTGCGAAGGTTGGTCAGCGTTTCCTTCGCCTGCCCTTCCGCCTGGAAGATCGCGCTCTCGGTGATCTCCAGTTCGAGCCGGCCGGGATCGAACCCGGTTTCAGCCAGCACGGACAGAACCCGGTCCTTCAGGTCGGGGTCGCGCAGGGTGACGGCCGAGAGATTGACCGAGATGGTGACATCGGGAAGCCGAAGCCCCTGTTCGCACGCGGTGCGCAGCACGAAAGTATCGAGCCGGGTGATGAGGCGCGAGCGTTCCGCCACGGGCACGAACATTTCCGGCAGCAGCCGGCCGTGGTGGGGGTGATTCCAGCGCACCAGCGCCTCGAACCCGACGATCCGTTCCGTCTCCACGTCCACGATTTGCTGGTACATGAGCGTGAGCTGCCCGCAGGAGATGGCCGTCTCAAGCTCCTCCTCCACCTGCCGGCGGTTGAGGGCTTCCACTTCCATGAACGGCTCGAAGCGGCTGAAGCTGGACCGACCCTGCGCCTTGGCGCGATAGAGGGCCATGTCCGCACGGCGCATGAGATCGCGCGTGGACGTGCCGTGATGGGGGGCGAAGATGGCGCCCACCGAAGCGCCCACCATGACCTCGCGCCCGTCCACCATCACCGGCGCCTGCACCGAGGCCATCAGCCGGGGCAGTACATTCTCCAGAACCTCGCGCTCGTCCGCGGTTACGAACAACACGAACTCGTCGCCACCAAAGCGCGCGGCAAGTCCGCGCTCGCCCACCACCGCCTTCAGCCGGTGGCCGATTTCCTGCAGCACCTCGTCCCCGAGGGTGTGGCCGAGGGTGTCGTTGATGTCCTTGAAGTCGTCGAGATCCACCAGCAGGAGCGCGGCGGTCTCTCCGGTCTTCAGGCGGTCAAGCACCTCGCGGAAGCGGTCGATGAAATAGCCACGGCTGGCAAGGCCTGTGAGATAGTCGGTAAAGGCGAGGGCCGAAATACGCGCCTCGCTCTCCGCCAGCGCCCGCTCCGACTGGCGCGAGCGCAGCAGCAGGGCAAAGCAGATGCCGAGCAGCGCGGTGGACAGGAGCGCGATGGCCGGCGCCGCCTGCCGCACCGCTCCCGCATAGCCGGTGGGGCTTTTCCACGAGAGGGCGAGCGGGCTGTCGCTGGAGACATCCGCCAGCATGATGCCGTTGTCCGCCGATGAGATTTCGCCCGACGGGGCCACCCGGAGCTGGGTAATTCCAAGCCGGCTTCCCATGTCGCCGAGGAAGCCATCATTCACCTCGTCCACCGCAATGCACAGGATTCCCGGCGCGCCGGCGACCTCGGAGACCATGACGGCGAAACCGACGCCCTGCTCGTCCACCAGGAAACCCATGCGCCGGTCGCCGATGCCGCGCACCGCCCGGCGCAATTGCGGCGCGAGGGCCGCCATGTCCTTGGGGGTCTGCATGAGGCCGTTGACGGAGGCATAGACGGGCTGCCCCGTGGTGCGCTCCACCAGATAGGCCCGCTCATACCCGAAGCGGGTATCGAGCGGCAGGCCGAACTTCTGATGGACGAAGGCCTGGTCGCCCATCTCCACCCGCTGCGCCAGCTCGGGATCATCGAGCAGGGCATGCACGCTGTTCTGGATGGCGGAGGCCCGCTCCTCCAGCATGGCGGTGACCGCATCCCGCTCGCGCTCGGCCACCCGGAGATCATTTGCTCCCAGCGCCATCAGGAACGCCGCGCACAATCCCGCAAGCACCAGAGCGACGGCCAGGATGCCGATCAGAAAATACCTGTTCTCGCGGTCACCCCGTGGCGTGGAAATCTCTGCCTCCTGCGGCATCCGGGCGCCCCCGCGTCGATGCCACCCGCTTCCGTGTGCGGCCTGTATGAGTGACTGCCTGAATCCGCGCCACACCCCATGCGTGCACGAACAAAGTCACCGGGCCACAAACCTGTTCCGATATCAGCGAAATGAAAACCAGAGCGAAGCAAAACCGAGAAAGGAGAAGAAGCCGACCGTGTCGGTAACCGTAGTGACGAAAACTCCCGATGCAACCGCGGGGTCCAGCTTCAGCTTGTGGATGACGATCGGGATGAGGATGCCGAACAGGCCGGCCGCCAGCATGTTCACCACCAGCGCGGTCCCGATCACGCCCCCGAGTTCCGGGCTCCAGAACCACAAGGCGGCGATGAGGCCGAGCAGGACCGCCAGCACCAGCCCGTTGCACAGCCCGACCAGCACCTCGCGCAGCACGACGCGGCGGGCATTGTGGTTGGTCAGATCCTTGGTGGCGAGGGCGCGCACCGCCACCGTCATGGTCTGGTTCGCCGCATTGCCCCCCATGGAGGCGACGATGGGCATCAGCACCGCCAGCGCCACCATATGCTCGATGGTGGAGGTGAACAGCGAGATGATGAAGGCCGCGAGGAAGGCGGTGCCGAGATTGATGATCAGCCACGGCAGGCGTGCCCGCGCGGTGTAGGAGACGCTGTCCGACAGCTCTTCGTCGCTGCCGACGCCCGCCATGGCGCGCAGGTCCTCGTCCGCCTCTTCCTGGATCACGTCCACCACGTCGTCGATGGTGATGACGCCCACGAGGCGGTTGGACTCGTCCACCACCGGGGCGGAGACGAGATTGTAGTGCTCGAACAGCCGGGCCACGTCCTCCTGGTCCTGGTCCGCGCGCACCACATGGCGCTGCTCGCTCTTCAGCGCGGTCAGCAGCACAGCGCGCCGGGTGCGCAGCAGCTTGTCCAGCGGCACGGCGCCGATCAGGCGATAGGCGGGGTCCACCACGAAGATCTCGTAGAAGGTCTCCGGCAGGTCGGCGGTGTCGCGCAGATAGTCGATCACGCGGCCCACGGTCCAGAACGGCGGCACGGCGATGAACTCGGTCTGCATCCGCCGGCCGGCGCTCTCCTCCGGATAGTCCAGCGAGCGTTCCAGCGCGCCGCGCTCGGGCGCGGGGATGTATTTGAGGATGTCGGCCTTCTCGTCCTCGTCGAGATCTTCGAGGATGTAGACCGCATCGTCCGAATCGAGGTCGCGGATGCCGTCAGCGACGATCCAGGGCTTCAGCGCCAGCAGGATCTGGACGCGGATGGTCTCGTCCAGCTCGGTGAGCGCGGTGAAGTCGAAGTCCTTGCCCAGAAGCTCGATGAGGCGCGGGCGGTCGTCCTCGCTCTCCAGCGCCTCGATCAGGTCGCCAAGGTCCGCCTCGTGCAGCCCTTCGATCGCCTGCTTGAGCGCGGGACGGTCCTCGGCGGCGATGGCGTCGGTGACGCGCGTGAGAAAATCGGGCCGGAAGGCGCCGTCCTCGTCACGTACGGGGTTGGTCACGGCGTCTGCCGTGAGGGGATCGTCTTCACGCATCCGCCCGCCCCTCTTGTCCACATTGCCTCGCGTGCTTCGGGGTTCTAAAGCGCCCTGTCCCCCGAGGGAAGCGCGCGCGCGCAAAGGCGCGGGCAATTTCCCGCGATGCGTCATTTGTGCAGCGCAAAAAGTCGGGAGCGACATGACAGGGAGATGCCGGTGATGACGAAACCCCTCCGCGCCGGGCCTGCGCGTCGTCTCTGCGCGGCCGCGATGCTCCTCGCCGCGCTCGTCAGCCCGGCGGCGGCGGCCGCCTGCGAGGGGCGCCCCGATGCGCTGGGCACCTCCCGCGTGCTGGAGGTGCCGGCCGGCGTGCGGGTCGGGCTCAAGTCCTTCCCGCAGACCTTGCCGCTGGCGGAGAAGGAGGTGGTGCTGACCTTCGATGACGGCCCCTGGCCCACCACCACCGCCGCCATCCTCGACGCGCTGAAGGCGGAATGCGTGCGGGCGACATTCTTCCTGATCGGCCAGAACGCCCGCGCCCGTCCCGCTCTCGTGCGGCGGGAGATCGCCGAGGGGCACACGGTCGCCCACCATTCCCTCACCCACCCCTCCGCCACGCTGGCGAAGCTCTCGCACGGCGATGCGCTGGCGGAGATCGACCGGGGCATCGCTGCCGACGAGATGGCGGCCTATGGCAGCACGGCGGCCGCGCCGCGTGTCCCGTTCTTCCGCTTTCCGGGATTCGCCTCCACGCCCGCCTTGCTGGACGACCTCGGCCGGCGGGGCATTTCGGTGTTCGGCGCCGATTTCTGGGCGAGCGACTGGAATCCCATGACCCCGGACCAGCAGCTCGCCCTAGTCCTCGGCCGGCTGGAGGCGGCGGGGCGCGGCATCGTGCTGTTCCACGACAACAAGGCGCAGACCGCCGCGATGATTCCCGCCTTCCTGCGGGAGATGAAGGCGCGCGGCTACAAGGTGGTGCACATGGTGCCGGCAGCACCCGCGCGCTGAACGGGGGCCTGAAACGACAATGGCGGCCCGAAGGCCGCCATTGTCGTTTCAGCTTCACGCTTCAACATCCAGTTCTGGTGCGGACGAGAGGACTCGAACCTCCACGGGTCTCCCCACTAGCACCTCAAGCTAGCGCGTCTACCAATTCCGCCACGACCGCATTCAGATCTGGCACCGGGTTGCCCCGGCCACCGGCTCATCGCCGGGGGCCATCGTCTAACAGATCGACTCTGGCGCCACAAGGCCCTAACACACCGCTTCGTGACATCTATATGAGGGGTGTGGACAACGGCACCCCGGTGCCCCTCGGAAGTTCTGGTCGAATGCTCATCTCCCCCCAGCGCGCGCAGCTTGATGGCCACCTGTTTCCGGCGGATGCGGGCGCCCCGCCGGTGGAATGGTGGGTGTCGGACACCCTCATTCCCTATCCCGACGCCATCGCCATCATGGAATCACGGGTGGCGGCCATCGCGGCGGGCAGCGCAGCGGAAGCGGTCTGGCTGCTGGAGCATCCCCCGCTCTACACCTCCGGCACCAGCGCCCGGCCGGAGGATCTGGTGGATGCGCGATTCCCGGTGTTCGAGACCGGGCGCGGCGGGCAGTTCACCTATCACGGCCCCGGCCAGCGCGTGGCCTATGTGATGCTGGACCTGAAGCGGCGGCAGCAGGATCTGCGGCGCTATGTGAGCGCGCTGGAAGCCTGGCTGATCGGCACGCTCTCCGCCTTCAACGTGACCGGGGAGCGGCGGGAGGACCGGGTGGGCGTGTGGGTGCCCCATGCAGGCGGCGAGGACAAGATCGCCGCCATCGGCATCCGGGTGCGCCAGTGGGTGACGTTCCACGGCATTTCGCTGAACGTTGACCCGGACCTCGGCCATTTCGGCGGGATCGTGCCGTGCGGCGTGCGCGGGCATGGCGTCACCAGCCTCACCGCGCTGGGCCACCCTGTCAGCATGCCGGAAGTGGACAGCGTGCTCCGCGTCGCGTTCGAGGCGGTGTTCGGCGCGACCGTGCCGGGGCACGCCCCCGCCTGAAGGCGCGCGCCGGGGACCGTCAGAAGTTGCGCTGCGCGCGCAGGCCGCCCGACCACACGTCGACGGACCCGCCGAACACGGCAAGGGTGCCAGCGGACGACGTTCCGGCAATGATGCCGGCCGTGGCCGGCAGGCTGCCGTCCACCCGGGAGTAAAGCAGCTCGACGCCGATATCGAGGTTGCGGACCGGCGACCAGACGGTGTTCGCCCCGAGCTGGAGCACATCCACGCTGTAGCCCGCATTGAACAGGGCGGCGCCGGGTAGCCGGGCGATGTTGGCGGCGGTGAAGCTGGCATTTGCAGGCACCTCCACCTTCACATAGCCGGCATAGATCGCCGACCGCAGGTTGGTGAGCCAGTAGTGGCGGAACTGGGCCTGGACCGCCCAGCCGCTTTCCTTCGCGTAGGCGGTCCCGGTCCAGATGGCATCGGCGATGGGATAGAAGCCGCCGGCAGCGGTGGCGGGAGCGCCGGTGAGGCCGATGCTTCCGAGCCCCGTGGCCCGCTGCTGGTAGTTGCCTGACAGGCCGAGATAATTCAGCGCGCCATCGGCATAGTTGGCCTGCAGGTACAGGCTGTCGCCCGGCGCCAGCATGGGCAGCTTGATCTCGGCCGAGGCCCCCGCGGCCCAGCCCCAGCTGGTATCGGAGGCCTCGCCCACATATTGGGTGTTGCCAAATCCTGCGGGGATCATGCCGCCAACCTGGTGAAGAGCGCCGGAGGCCATGACCGTGCCCCACACCTGGTCGAGCCGCACATTGGCCACGAGGTCCGGCGCCTGCAGCCCGTCCTCCAGATTGGTGTAGCGCAACCCGTTGAGACCGACGAACTGCGTCCCGCCCGTGAAGGTGCCCACGGCCGCCCCGAACTGGACACCCGTGGTGCGGTTCACGGCATCTTCCAGCGCCAGCGTGGCGGAAAGTCCGTTACCAAACTGCAGGGTGTAGCCGATCAGGGAGGTCCATGTATTCGAGCCCGCATAGGGCTGCGTGAACATATATTGGACGCCGGCATCAAAGAAGGATTGCGTGTAGCCGAGCGTGAAACCGGAAAACTGCACGAAGGCACGTTCGAAATACAAGGCGCTGCCGGCGGGGCTGCCGGCGCTCGCCGCTGAGTCCCACTGCACGCCGAACCGCGTGAAGGACCGCAGCACGCCGTAATCGGTGGCGGTCCGGGCATCGAGATCAAGGACGGCGCGCGCGCGGGTGAGATGGTCCGGGGACTTGGCCGTCTCCAGCGGATACCCGGCGACGCCGCCGCCGGGAGCGGTGAACATGCTGGCCGCCATGGAGGAAATGGCAGGATTGAACGTCCCGACGGCGTTCACATAGGTGTCGAAGCGGGCATAGCCGCCCATCCTGAGGCAGGTGTCGGTGCCAGGCACATAGGCATAGCCGGCGCCGTAGGCCGAACAGAGCTTCACATACTCCACCGCTGCCGCCTTGACCGGCAGATCGGCCGCGACCGCCGGCCCGCCGAGGGCGATGCCGATGCCTGTCAGGAAGAGTACCCGCCCGTTCCTCATGCCGCCCCCCGCTTCCGCCCGCCGGCTTTCCCGATCGGGATACCAGCATGAGGCGAGGTTAGCGCGGATACACGATGGAAATGTTACATCGGCGGGGAGGCGACTGCCCCCGCGCGACGGCGGCGGCAATCAGATGCCGAGCTTCTGCTTCAGGATGTCGTTGAGGGCCTGCGGATTGGCCTTGCCGCCGGATGCCTTCATGGCCTGCCCCACGAACCAGCCGAGCA
>NCCY01000045.1 GCA_002279855.1 Rhizobiales bacterium 12-68-15 | reverse complement strand
GCCGGTCCCCTTGCCCTCACCGACCGTCAGCCGGCCGCGCAAATCGGGAATCCGGAAGCGCGGCCCGCCGCCGCCCCAGACATAACCCAGCGCATGCGCAAGCGCAGGATAGCTCTGCGCGGACACTTCGCGTCCGTCGCAGAACATCCAGCCCTCCGGTTCCTGTATCCCGGCATAGATACGGATTTCCCCGACATAATCGTCGTTGTCATCAGCCACGATCATCGTGATGGTCCTGAATATGATTGCATCACTCAAAACATCGAAGGGTAAAGACCGTCATAGACAATGCAGAACTGCACCACTGCAAAAGGCTGCATGTTGTCGTGGCCGCCGCGCTCTCCGGCCAGTGAGACCGTGCTGGACCGCAGCCGCACCAGGTCATCGCCCGGCGCCCCGTAGATGTTGACGACGGGATTGCTGCCGAACTGCGCCGCTCGCGCGAAATAGGCACCCTTCCCAAGGGCCTGGTTGTCGGTGCCGCTCGTTGCCCGCACCTCGTGATGGTGACGCGGCAGATGCGCATCGGTCAGCGTGACGGACTCGGCACCGAATGCCTCGCCGCAGGTGTGGTTGTGGTCCGGGGTGCGCTTGAAATCGCTCGCCCCGACAATGGTGCGCCCCCGCATGTCCGGCAGTCGGAACGTCCCGGAGCCACCACCGAATTTTTGGCCGATGATGGAGTAAAGCGCCGAGTAGTCCGTAATCTTCAACTCCCGCCCGTCGCACGGAAACCAGCCGTTCGGGATCTTCGGCCCCGCCACGACGCGGATTTCGCCGATCATCGCACCATCATCCATTTGAGCCATCGCGTTCCCCCGCACGCTCACACACTTCATGAGTGCAGAAAGATGAAAAGCCCGCAATGAAATAGTTTGTCAGAAAACTGCGCGCGAATTGGCAACACAGCGTTTCCGGAGTGGCGGATGGTGTTTGCATATACTTTGGATACAAGCTCTGTCCGCCGGCGACCTTCACCGATGCCGTCAGATACTCGGGTCAAGCCGGCAGCGCCCGGCGGATCGACCTAAAAAGCTTCGTTGCTCGTATGTGGTCCGAAATTGAAGATGCGCCCCAAGATACACTGGGACATAGAGCCGGGACACGCCCTCTCCCCCTGCCGCGGTGACACGCGGTCCGGGGAGAGCGGACGACCCGGACAGGTGGAGTGAAACTGTTGCGTCAGGTCACATTCCGGAACCGGGAAACCATCGCGCGGCAGCGGAAATCCGTGTCTCGCGGGCTCGCCGCCCTTCTCCTCGCCTCCTGCTCGCTTGGCGCGCTGACCGCACCGGCCTTTGGCCAGACCAGCAACGCCACCATCGGTCCGAACTACGATCATGTGGACCAGCAGACCGGCAGCAATGGCAGTTCGGGCTATTCCTGCCCCGACAGCAATGGCTACGAGGCGAATGTGGGCGGTGGCCATGACGGCGATACCGGCCCGAACATCACGGAGACCTACACCAACTCCTTGTCCGCCGGCTCCACCTATGACGGCACCTTTGTGCTGGCCGGCAGCACCGGCGGCGCGGGCGGGCATGGCGGCGACAGCAACAATGCGGTTCTGTGCCTGGATGGCGGCGCCATCAACGGCGGCGTGGGCGCCACCGGCAGCGCTGGCGGCACCGTCACCATCACCACCCAGGGCGGATCGGGCAACACCTTCGTCGGCACCGGCATCGTCGTCTACAGCAAGGGCGGCGCGGGTGGCGAGGGCGGATCGTCCGTGTCCTCCGGCGGCTATGGCGGATCGGGCGGCGCAGGCGGCGCGGGCGGAACGGCCCAACTCACCAATTCCGTCACCATCACAACCACCTCCACCGGCGCCGCAGGCCTTGCCGTACTCTCCATGGGCGGCGACGGCGGGGCGGGCGGCAATGGCGATGGCAGCGGCAATGGCGGATCGGGCGGCGCCGGCGGCGTCGGCGGAGCGGTCATCCTCACCAACACCGCCTCCGTCACCGCCGAGAATTCCATCGTCATCTACACCCAGAGCGTGGGTGGCACCGGAGCGGGCGGCGGCAGCGGCGGCGGCGGATACTGGATCTTCGGCGGCGGCGGCAGCGGCGGCGGCGGCGGCTATGGTGCCGATGCGGGCACGGTCACCGTTAGCAATTCGGGCGCCCTCGCCTCCTACTGGCTGGGCGCGCGCGGCATCGAGGCCCAATCGGTGGGCGGCGGCGGCGGCGATGCGGGCATTTCCACCGGCCTCAACGCCCTCGGCGCGAATGGCGGCCCCGCCGGCAGCGGCGACACCGTGACGGTCACGAATTCCGGCACCATCACCCTCACCAACGGCTCGTCCGTGGGCATTGCCGCACAGTCGGTCGGCGGGGCGGGCGGCGCGGGCGGCCTTGCCTATAGCAGCGGCATCACCGGCGTCATCATCGGCGGCACCGATACCGGCGGCGACGGCGGCGGCGGCGGGGCTGCCGGCGGCGTCTTCGTCACCAACAGCGGCCAGATCTGCACGGGCAACACCTGCAACTCCGGCAGCGCGCCCTCCAGCAGCGCGGGCGGCGCCTATGGCATCCTGGCGCAGTCCATCGGCGGCGGCGGTGGCAATGGCGGCTTCGGCGTCGCGACCTCCATCGTCGGCACCTCCTTCGCCATGGGCGGCGCGGGCGGCAATGGCGGCGCCGGCGGAAACGTCTTCGTCACCAATACCGGCAGCATCTCCACGCAGGAGATCAATTCCGCCGGCGTCCTCGCCCAATCCCTCGGCGGCGGCGGCGGATCGGGCGGCGGCGCGCTGTCCCTGTCGCTCAGTGCCGTGGAAGGCGCCTCCATCTCCCATGGCGGATCGGGTGGCTCAGGTGGCGCTGGCGACGTCGTCACGGTGAACTGCACCAGCGGGGATGCCGGGGCAAATTATGGCGCGGCCTGCAACACCAGCGGCGCGCTGATGCTGACGTCCTTTGGAACCGGCGGCATCACCACCAACGGCACCGGCTCTGCCGGCATCATCGCCCAGTCGCTGGGCGGCGGCGGCGGTCACGGCGGCTATTCGATCTCGCTGTCCGGCAGTGCCGTCGCGGCCTTCTCGCTGGCGGTGGGCGGGGCCGGAGGTTCGGGCGGAGACGCCGGCAACGTCTTCGCCGGCTCCGGCGGCGTGAACATCACCACCTACGGGTCGGACTCCCCCGGCGTGGAGGCGCAGTCCATCGGCGGCGGCGGCGGCAATGCCGGCGCCACCATCTCCGGCAGCATCGCGCAGGGCGCCTCCATCGCCCTCGCCATCGGCGCCTCGGGCGGCTCGGGTGGCTGGGGCGTGAACGCGTCGGCCATCAACCAGGGCAGCAACATCACCACCTTCGGGGACCGTTCGCCCGGCCTGATCGCCCAGTCCATCGGCGGCGGCGGCGGCAATGGCGGCGCCACCGTCTCGGTCACGGCGGGCGAGACGGCGGCGGTGAACCTGGCTCTCGGCGGAAGGGGCGGCACAGGCGGCACCGGCGGGTGGGCCTATGCCTATAACAAGACCGACACCGGGGCGGCCGGCAGCGCCAGCATCACCACCACCGGCTACCAGTCCGGCGCGGTGGTGGTGCAATCCATCGGCGGCGGCGGCGGCAATGGCGGCTACACCACCTCCCTCGACATCTCCCTCGGCCCGACGCTCGGCGCCACCATCGGCGGCCTCGGCGGCAGCGGCAATTATGCCAATACCGTCTTCTTCGAGAATGACGGCGGCACGCTGACCGCGGCGGGTGGCGGCGCGGCCATCATCCTTGCCCAGTCCATCGGCGGCGGCGGCGGCAATGGCGGCTTCGCGGCCAGCGGCAATGCGAGCCTCGACGGGTCCACGAGCCTCGCCGTCGGCGGCAGCGGCGGCGAAGGGGCTTCCGCCAATACGGTTCAGGTCAACAATTACGGCGCAATCCTCGCGCCGAGCACCGTGATCCAGACAACGAGCACGCAGGTCGCCACCACCACCTACGAGTCCGTGGAGACCGTGGAGTACAACCCCGTTCAGGTCTGCGATCCGTACCCCACCATCTGCTGGATCGAGGAGCAGCCGGTCACGGTCACGATCCAGGTGCCGGTGACGACCTATTCCACCGTCACCACCACCCAGACGGTGGCGAGCGGCGCCAGCCTTTATGGCAATGCGCCGGGCATCCTCGCCCAGTCCATCGGCGGCGGCGGCGGGTCGGGCGGCTTTGCGGTGGGCGCCTCCGTCTCCGGCGCCTTCGATGCCAGCCTCGAAGTGGGCGGCAGCGGCGGCGCGGGCGGCACGGGCGCTGCGGTCACCATCGTCAACACCGGCAGCGTGACACTGGTGGGCGCCCTGTCCGGCGGCCTCATCGGGCAGTCGCTCGGCGGCGCGGGCGGCACCGGCGGCTTCGCCGTGGGCGGCGGGCTGGAAACCGGCGTCGCCGCCAATGCCACCATCGGCGGGGGCGGCGGAAGTGGCGGAAGCGCCGGCGCCGTGAGCATCACCCACAGCACCGCCGCGATCTTCACCGACGGCTCGCAATCCCCCGGCATCATGGCGCAATCCATCGGCGGATCGGGCGGCGCGGGCGGCTGGGACGTGGCGGGCTCGCTGGCAAGCGGCGCCTCGGCGGCGGTTGCGCTGGGCGGCGAAGGGGGCAGCGGTGGGATCGGCGGCGCGGTCACCGTGACGCAGAACAGCGGGGGCGCCATCACCACGAACGGCCTGATCTCCCCCGGCATCATCGCCCAGTCCATCGGCGGGTCCGGCGGCAGCGGCGGCTTCAGCGCCGGCGCGGCGGGCAGCATCGTCTTCGCGGCGGATGTGAGCCTAGCCGGCAATGGCGGCACGGGCGGCGGCGGTGCCAGCGTCACCGTCACGTCCAACGCGCTGATCACCACCACGTACGACCAGTCCATCGGCATCCTCGCCCAGTCCATCGGCGGCAATGGCGGCAATGGCGGCTTCGCCATCAGCGGCGCGGGCTCCACCGGCGGGGGCGATGCGAAGGTGTCCGTGGGCGGCGCTGCGGCCACCGGCGGCAGCGGCGGTTCGGGCCAGTCTGGCGGCACGGTGACGGTCAACGCCACCAACATCGTGACCCAGGGCTACGAATCCATCGGCCTCCTCGCCCAGTCCATCGGCGGCTCCGGCGGCAATGGCGGGTCGAGCCGCGCATTCAGCCTTTCGGGCGCGGGCTCGGAGGTGGACGGCTATTCGGCCTCCGTCGCCATCGGCGGCGACGGCGCGTCCGGCGGCAATGCCGGCGCCGTCACCATCACGCAGGTGGGCACCGTGCAGGTCGGCACCAGCACGGTGGGAAGCGACCTCGCCCCCGGCCTCTTCGGCCAGTCCATCGGCGGCTCGGGCGGCAATGGCGGCTCGGCGGATGCCAATGCCATCGCCAGTACGGCCTCGATCGCGGTGGCGGTGGGCGGCGGCGGCGGACATGGCAGCACGGGCAACACCGTCACCATCGCCTCCAACCAGGGGCTTGCCAGCGGTTCGGTCAGCACCTACGGCGCACAGTCGCCGGGCATCATCGGCCAGTCCATCGGCGGCGGCGGCGGCAATGGCGGCTGGTCGCAGGCCACTGCCTCGTCCAACCAGTATGCGGCCGGAATCGCCGTCGGCGGCTATGGCGCGGGCGGCGGCAATGGCGGCGCGGTGGCGCTGAATGTGGGCGGCTCCGTCGTCACATACGGGGCGCATTCCGCCGCCCTGTTCGCCCAGTCGGTCGGCGGCGGCGGTGGCAATGGCGGCGCGGCATCCGCCAATTCCAGCGGCGGCCAGGGCAGCGAACTGACCGGCGGCGTCACCTCGGTGGCGGGCGCGGGTGTCGCCAGCGGCGTGAACAACGTCAATTCCGCCCTCTCCAGCACCCAAGCATCCGACAACGACGCATCGACCGCGAGCACGACCCAGCCGGACAACGGCATCGCCGCCTCCCTCGCCATCGGCGGCAATGCCGGGCTCGGCGGCGACGGCAACTCCGTGACGGTCAATGCCACCGGCAGTCTCCAGACCTATGGCGACCTCTCCCACGGCATCTTTGCGCAGTCCGTGGGCGGCGGCGGCGGCAATGGCGGCTCGGCCAGCAGCAATGCGGACGGCAGTTCCTATGCGGCCTCGGTGTCGCTCGGCGGCGGCGGCGGAACCAGCGGCATTGGCGGCACCGTCCTCGTCAATCTCGACAACACGGCCGGCAACATCTTCACCAGCGGCCAGCAGGCCTATGGCATCTTCGCCCAGTCGGTGGGCGGGGGTGGCGGCAATGGCGGCTCGACGTCCTCCACCGCCACCGGCGGCCAGGCGGCCGCCTCCTTCAGCCTCGGCGGCGCCGGGGCGAATGGCGGTTCCGGCGGCGCGGTGACGGTCACCGGCAATCTCTTCAGCTACATCAACACAACGGGACCCGGCGCCATCGGCCTGTTCGCCCAGTCAGTGGGCGGCGGCGGCGGCAATGGCGGCTCCAGCACGGTGTCTAGCACGGCGCCGGGCATCCAGTCCGATGGCGGCGGCAGTTCGTCAGCCTCCACCGGCACCACCAGCGGCAGCGCCAGCAGCTCGCAGACCGCCTCCAGCGCCGGCTCCTCCGGCGGGGCCAATGCGGCGCAGGCGGGCGCGGACGGCGGCAGCGGCACCAGCGGCGGCAATTCGCTCGCCATGAGCCTCGGCGGCTCCGCCGGCACAGGCGGAGATGGCGGCACCGTGACGGTGAGCAATTCCGCCCTCATCTTCGGCGGCTTCTCCATCTTCGGCGAGACCATTACGGTTTCGGCGGACAATGCCCCTGCCCTGTTCGCGCAATCGGTCGGCGGCGGCGGCGGCAATGGCGGGTCCAGCACGGCCAACGCCTCCGCCAACGAGCACAGCGTCTCGCTGGCGCTCGGCGGCAACGGTGCTGCGGGCGGCTATGGCGGTGGCGTCACCGTCACCACGGTGGGCAACCTCACCACGGTGGGCAACAACTCGACCGCACTTTTCGCCCAGTCGGTGGGCGGCGGTGGCGGCAATGGCGGCGCCTCGTCCACCACCTCCTCGGCGGGCGGCACCATGTCCCTCGCGCTCGGCCTCGGCGGCAGCGGATCGGGCGGGGGCGATGGCGGCGCGGTGACAGTGACGGTCCTCGCGCCCCTCGTGCAGGCGGGATATGAGCTGATCTACACCTCCGGCACCAACGCCTATGGCGTGTTCGCCCAGTCCGTGGGCGGCGGCGGCGGCAATGGCGGCGCCTTCGTCTCGGCCGCCACCGGCGGCAGCAGCAGCAATTCCGGCACCAGCAACAGCACGAGCAGTGCGGGCAGTTCCACAAGCTCGCAGGCGTCCAGCGGCGTCGCCCTCGCGATGGGCCTCGGCGGCACCGGCAGCGGCGGCGGCGATGGCGGCGCGGTGACGGTCACGGTGAATGCGCCGGTCAGCACCTACGGCGCGCAATCCGCTGCCATCTTCGCCCAGTCGGTGGGCGGCGGCGGCGGCTCCGGCGGCTCCAGCACCACCAACGCCAACAGCGGCAGCTATGCGCTGAGCCTCGCGCTCGGCGGCACGGGAGGCACGGGAGGCACCGGCGGGGCCGTCTTGGTGACGCAGAATTCCGCCGTCAGCACCTCTGGCGCCCTCTCCTACGGCATCTTCGCACAGTCGGTCAGCGGCGGCGGCGGCGCGGGCGGGGCCAGCAACAGCACCTCCGCCAGCGGGGGCGATGCCAATATTGCCCTCAGCCTCGGCGGCTCCGGCGGAACCGGCCAGGTCGGCGGCAGCGTGGGGGTAACGGCAAATGCCGCCATCCTCACCTCCGGCGCCAACGCCATCGCCCTTCTTGGTCAGTCGGTCGGCGGCGGCGGCGGGACCGGCGGGTCGTCCCAGAGCAGTGCGTCCGAGGGCAACATCTCCGCCGCCCTCGCACTGGGTGGCAGCGGGGGGAGCGGCAATGACGGCGGCAGCGTGACGGTGTCGGCCTATGCGGCGGTGCAGACCTCCGGCGCCTATGCGTCCGGAATCGTGGCCCAGTCGGTGGGCGGCGGCGGCGGCATCGCCGGCTCCGCCACCAGCGGCGCGGGCCGCGGGGGCGATGTCACCAGTTCACTCGCACTTGGCGGCACGGGCGGGGCGGCGGGCGATGGCGGCGCGGTCTCGCTGACCTTCCAGAATTTCGGCTCCGGCACCACCCTCACCACCACGGGCGTCAACGCCTATGGGCTTGTGGCGCAGTCGGTGGGCGGCGGCGGGGGCATCGGCGGCTCCAGCAATGGCACCGCCAGCGGGTCGGGAGATGTGACGGCGACATTCGCGCTGGGTGGCGCGGGCAGTTCGGGCGGCGATGGCGGCGGCGTCACCGTCAATACCGACAACACGCAGACCATGACCTTCGGCGCGGGCGCGACAGCGCTTCTCGTGCAATCCATCGGCGGCGGCGGTGGTGCGGGCGGCAGCAGTGATGTGGTGGCCTCGGGTGGCGGCATCACCAGCGGCTCCTATGCGGCCGGCATCGCGCTCGGCGGCAATGGCAGCGGCGGCGGCGCGGGTGGCACGGTCAATGTGCAGAACTGGATGAGCACCTCCACCCAGGGCCATCTGGCCAATGCCGTGGTGGTCCAGTCCATTGCGGGCGGCGGCGGCCTTGCATCCGGCACCGCCAGCGTGTCCGGCGATCTCGCCAACAGCAGCGCCTCCCTTTCGCTGGGCGGCACGGATGGCCTCGGCGGCAATGCCGGACAGGTGACGCTGGACAATTACGGCTATGTGGGCACGTCCGGGGCGGGCGCCCATGGCATCGTGGCGCAATCCATCGCCGGCGGCGGCGGGGTTGGCGGACTGCTGCTGGATGGCGACGGCAGCACGCAGGTCACCATCAGCCAGACCACGACCCTCGGCGCCGCCGGCAACGGCAGCGGAGACGGCAATGCGGTGACCGTCCTCGCCGGCAACGACATCGTGACCACCGGGATGCGGTCCGTCGCCCTGATCGCCCAGAGCATCGGCGGCGGTGGCGGCGTGGTGGACCTGTCCTCGCAGCAACAGGCGAGCACCAGCTTCAGCGGCACCACCACGCTCGGCGGTGCGGCGGGCGGCGCGGGCGGCACGGTTTCGGCCTCGATCATCAATGGCTGGACCGTCTCCACCACCGGCAAGTTCGGCCACGCCATCGTGGCGCAGAGCATCGGCGGCGGCGGCGGCCTTTCCGATATTCCCGCCTCCACCCTCATCCTGGGGGGCAGCGGGGGCGGCGCGGGCGGCGACGTGACCGTCACGACCGGCAGCCGGATCACCACCTCCGGCTCAGCGGCGGTCGGCATCATCGCGCAGAGCATCGGCGGCGGCGGCGGCGCGGCCATCGCTACCGACCACGTGACTTTCGCCGGCACGTCGGGCGATGGCGGCGCTGTCACGGCGACGGTGGGCGAGACCATCACCACCAGCGGCAGCAATTCGATCGGCGTGCTCGCCCAGTCCATCGGCGGCGGCGGCGGCGCGGCCATCGCGGATGGTGGGGACCTCTCCCACGACACGCCCTCCGGCACCGGCACGGGCGGCGCGGTGACGGTGAACGTGAACGCCAACATCACCACCACCGGAGCCGGCGCCTATGGCGTCCTCGGGCAGTCGGTCAGCAATGGCGGCGGCCTGGTCATGAACGGCAGCACCATGGAGATGGTGGCCGGAGACACGGCCAGTTCGGGCAAGGTCATCTACAACCAGGGCGCGGGCGTCACGGTGAAAGCGACGGGCGCGGGCGCCACCGCCGTCTACATGCAGGGCAGCGGCGACCCGATCATCAATATCGGCGCCAGCGGCAGCGTCGTCGGCGGCGCGGGCGGCACCGCCATCACCAGCGACGGCACAGAGACCTACATCACCAGTTTCGGCTCCCTCTCCACGGTGGACGGCGCCGAAGGCATAGCGATCCGCACCCTCACCGGCTTCGCGCAGGTGACGAACGGCGGCACCCTTACCGGCAACATCGCGCTCACCTCCGGCGCGGCCAACTGGGTAACGAACCTTGCCGGCGGCACCATCGCGGCGGGCTCCACCTTCGATCTCGGCGGCACCGGAAACCTGCTCACCAATGCCGGCCGGCTGCAAAGCGCGGCGGACGGCCTCGGCGCCGTGACGATCAATGGCAGCCTCGTCCAGACCGCGACCGGCGTGCTCGCGGTGCGGGCGGACCAGATCACGGGAAGCTCCGACACCTTTACCGTGAGCGGCACCGCCAGCCTGTCCGGCGGGGTGCTGGGCATCGTCGCCAATCCGGCACGCGCGGCGCCCGGACACTACGACACCGCGTTCCTCACGGCGCTCGGGGGGCTCAGCGTCTCGAACCTCGTGGCGCTGGGCGATACCGCCATGCTGGACTTCTCGCTCGCGGGCGATGGCAGCGGCCTCACCCTCGGCACCACCATCGACTTCACGCCCGGCGGCCTGTCCTCGCGGGGCGTGATCATCGGCACGCTCATCGGCGAGATCCAGAACCGTGGCTCCTCGGCCCTGTTCGAGACCATCGTGCCCACGCTTCTGGAGATCACCAGCGTCGGCGGTCTGGATCAGGCGTACGAGAGCGTCGGCGGTGGCGCCGTCTCCATGGTGCCGCAGAGCCTGATGAATGCGGCGGGCGCGGCCATGGCGGGCGTCACCACCCAGATGGACCTCTGGCGCATGGGCCTGCGCCCCGCCTCCAGCGCGCTCGGCTATGCGGCCGCAGCAGCCGGTACGCCATCCGCAGACGAGGCCACCGGGCCGAACCGCTTCTTCTGGGGCTCCCCCATGGGCAGCCTCACCACCGGTGGCGGGCTTTCCGGCTCCACCATCGGCGGCACCGCCGGCATCGACGGCGAACTGGCGGGCGGCAACACCCTGCTGGGCGCGGCGCTGAACTTCTCCACCTCGGGCCTGAGCGACAGCGCCTATGGCGCGACCGTGGACAGTTCCTTTGGCAGCTTCAGCCTCTATGGCCTGCATCAGTGGGGGCCGGCCTATGTCTCGGCCATCGTGACGGCGGGCTATGGCAGCGCGAACTTCAACCGCAACCTCTACAATCTCGGCCTGAACCTTGCCACCGACAGCGGCTTCGACAGCACGCTGCTGGGCGGGCGGATCGAGGCGGGATACAGCTTCGCGCTGGGCGGATCGGGCGCGAGCCTCACCCCCTTCATCGCCTTCCAGCCGACCACACTCTGGCTCGGCTCCGGCTCGGAGCAGTTCGGGACGCTGGGCGCCGGCCTCAGCTACGACGCCACCACCATCACCGCGCTGCCGCTCTATCTCGGCGTGCAGGTGGACGGCATCTGGACGGCGGCGAACGGCCAGCGCTACGCCCCCTATCTGCGGGCGGCGTGGATGCACGATTTCAGCCCCGCGCGCAACGTGCCGCGCAGCTTCGCGGAGCTCCCCGGCCTCAGCTTCACGGGCTCGGCCCTGCCCACCGTGAGCAATGCGGCGGACCTGCATGCCGGCCTGCAATTCCTGGCGGGACCGAACATGGCGCTGTCCGCCGGCCTCGATGCGCAGATCGCGGAGAGCTATTCCACCGTCGGCGCCTCCGCCAGCTTCCGGGTGCGCTGGTGAGGACTGGGCGGCCCAGACGGTTCAGATCAAGGAGCGCCGCCGCCGCGCGGCGCTCCTCTGGGACACAGGCTCTTCCCGGAGGGGGCTGCGCCATTGACGTGAGCCTGCACTTGTATACTAGAGTGCAAGCTTCGAAGGCCGTGTCCTTCCCCATCCGTCCGAGTCCATGTCCGTTCCGCCTGCCTTCCTGTCCTCCGGAACGCCGCCGCCCAGCGTTGCCGCGATCCTCGGCGAGATCCGCCGGGACATCATCGTGCTGCGCCTGCGGCCCGGCGAGCGCATGTCGGAGAACGGCCTTGCCGCCCGCTTCGGCACCAGCCGCACGCCGGTTCGCGAAGCCCTGTTCCGGCTGGTGGACGAAGGGCTGGTGGAGGTGCAGCCGCAGCGCGGCACCTATGTCACCCGCATCTCGCTGCGCGCGGTGAAGCGCGCCCGCTTCGTGCGGGAGGCGATGGAAGTGGCGATCCTGCGGGCGGCGGCAGACGGGGGGCTTTCGGCGGACCGGCTGGCCGTGCTGGACGGCGCGGTCGCGGCGCAGGAGGCCGCGCGACACGATCCGGTGACCTTCATCGCGGCGGACGATGCCTTTCACCGCGCCTTTGCCGAGAGCATCGAGGGCGGCATCTGGGACGTGGTGGAACGGGAAAAGGCGCAGCTCGACCGGCTGCGCTTCCTCTCCATCCCCCATGCGACGCCGGTGGACACCCTCATCCACCAGCACCGCGCCATGGTGGCGGCGGTGCGCGCCCGCGACGTGGCGGGTGCGGAGATGGCCACACGCGAACATCTTTGCGAGGTCCTGAAGGTGGCGGACAGCCTTGCCGCCACCTATCCGGGCCTCATCATCACCGACGCCTGACGGCGCGAACCGACCAGGGAAGGAGCGGCGCATGGAACAGACATGGCGCTGGTGGGGACCGAACGACATCATCACCCTCGCCCATGTGCGCCAGACCGGCGCCAGCGGGATCGTCAACGCGCTGCATGAGGTGCCGGCCGGCGAGGTCTGGACCCGCGAGGCGATCCAGGCGCGCAAGGACTTCATCGAGGCGGACGCCAGCCTCGGGCTGCGCTGGAGCGTGGTGGAAAGCCTGCCCGTCCATGAGGCCATCAAGATCGGCGCGGGCGACATGACGGCGCTGTTCGATGCCTATCGCACCTCCCTGCGCAACCTCGCGGCCTGCGGCATCCGCACGGTCTGCTACAATTTCATGCCCGTTCTGGACTGGACCCGTACCGACCTCGCCAGCCCCGTGCCGGGCGGCGGACGGGCGCTGAAGTTCAATGCGTTCGAATATGCACGATCCGGAAGTGCTGGGCCGCGCGAAAGCCTGGTTCGACCGTTCCACCTCCGCCGACCGGGACCGCCTGCTCGCCAACATCATGGCGGGGCTGCCCGGCGCCTTCGACCGCTACGACATTCCCAGCCTGCGCGCGATCCTCGCGCGGTTCGCGGGCGTGACGCCGGAGCGGCTGCGGGACAATCTCGGGCGGTTCCTGGACGAGGTCATGCCCACCTGCGAGGCGGAGGGCATCGTCATGGGCATCCACCCGGACGACCCGCCGCGCCCGCTGCTCGGGCTGCCGCGCATCGTCTCAAGCGAAGACGATCTGGTCTCCATCCTCGACCTGAACCCGTCGCGCAACAACGGCCTCACCTTCTGCACCGGCTCGCTCGGCGCGCGGGCGGGCAACGACC
This sequence comes from Rhizobiales bacterium 12-68-15, assembly GCA_002279855.1. Taxonomy (GTDB): domain Bacteria; phylum Pseudomonadota; class Alphaproteobacteria; order Rhizobiales; family Xanthobacteraceae; genus Aquabacter. The sequence goes on along the minus strand of NCCY01000045.1, from coordinate 4,749 downwards.
TGCCGGGCATGGCGTCGCGCTTTGCGGATCGCATCCATTTCGTCCACCTGCGCAACGTGTCGAAAGAGCCGGACGGCTCCTTCATGGAGGCGGACCATCTCGGCGGCGACGTGGACCTCGTGCGCGTGGTGCAGGTGCTGCTGCGCGAGCAGAAGCGGCGCCACGAGGCGGGCCTTGCGGACTGGCGCCTGCCGTTCCGGCCAGACCACGGGCACGAATTGCTGGACGATGTGGGCAAGCCGACCCATCCCGGCTACCCGGCCATCGGGCGGCTGCGGGGGCTTGCGGAAATCCGTGGCGTCATGACCGCCATCGCCCAGCTTGAGGGCCTGCCGGTGTAAGGCGCGGCCGTCCTCCCCATCCTTGTTAAGGGGAATGACCGGCCTCGCTTGAGACCAGACCGGCGGTGGCCTAGGCTCACTGCGCGTGCGGAATCCGCAGGCGGCGTGGGGACGCGGGGGGGACATGAGCGAAGCGAATGCGGGTGGGGCGGCGGCCAGTCCTCCGCCTGCTTCCGACGGTCGCGCGGGGCAGGTCGATTTCCGGCAGGACGCCCTGCGCAAGCTCAACAGCCCCGAACAGGTTGACCGGCTCATGCATGTGGTGGGACCGGCCGGCACGATCCTGCTGGCCGCGATCACCTTCGTTCTCGCCGTCGCCCTCTACTGGAGCATTGCCGGCCGCGTCGCAACCTATGTGGAGGGCAACGGCATCCTCGATCCGGCCTTCGGCCAGCAGCACAATGTGGTGGCGCTCTCCCAGGGCATCCTGCGCGAAGTGCTGGTGCGGCCGGGCGAAAAGGTCAGCAAGGGCCAGCTTCTCGCCCGGGTCGAAGTGCTGGACGACATCGAGATGCGCGACAATGCCGAGCGCACCCTGCGTGCGCTCCAGCAGGAGCGCTCCACGCAGGCCGCCTTCTGGCAGACCTTCATCGCCGCCCAGACCCGCGACTTCGACGCCCAGCGCGCGACGCTGGAAGACCAGATCAAGTGGACCGACCAGCAGATTGCCGCACGGCAGGAGATCCTGACCAACACCCTGTCCCTTGAGGCCAAGGGCCTTGCCACCTCCAACCAGGTGGAGAGCGCGCGCGATGCGGTGATCAGCGCCACCGCCTCGCAGGACGGCGCGCGCAACCAGCTCCAGCAATTGCAGGCCAAGGTGCTCGACGTTCAGAACCAGCGCCAGACCGCGCTGTCCAGCCTTGATGACCGCATCCTTCAGGCGCAGGAGCAACTGGCCACCGCCGCCGCGAAACTCTCCGAGCAGGGGCAGATCTTCGCTCAGATGGACGGCGTGGTGGTGGAGCGGGAAGGCCAGATCGACGCCGCCGTGCAGCCCGGCACGCCCATCCTCGCCATCCAGCGGGAGCAGCCGGACCTGCGCGGGGTGTTCTTTGCCGACCCGCGACAGGGCAAGCATGTGCAGGTGGGCATGGCGGTGAATGTCGCCCCCTCCACCGCCTCCGCGTCGCGCTATGGCACCATCAAAGGCACTGTCGCCTGGGTCAGCCCCGCCCCGCTCAGCGCGCAGGCCGTCACCGAGCAGCTTGGCAACGCCACGCTGGCGCAGACGCTGGCGGGCAACACCCCGCCCATCGCCTTCGGCGTCACGCTGGAAAAGGACACGGCGACCCCGAGCGGCCTCGCCTGGACCTCCGGGCACGGGCCGGACGAGAAGGTCTCCACGGGCACGCTGGCGCAGGCCAAGGTCGCCATCCGCGAGGACGCGCCCATCGTTCTGGCCATCCCCGCGTTCCGGCGCCTGACGGGGATCGAGCCGTGAGCCTCCTCGCCTTCAAGCGTGTGCGGACCCCCACCATCCTCCAGATGGAGGCGGTGGAATGCGGCGCCGCCTGCCTCGCCATGGTGCTCGCGCATTTCGGCAAATGGGTGCCGCTGGAGGAGTTGCGCATCCGCTGCGGCGTCTCGCGCGACGGCTCGAACGCGCTCAACGTGCTCAAGGCCGCGCGCAGCTACGGCCTTGAGGCGCAGGGCATGAAGGTGGACATGGACGGGCTGCCGACCCTGCCCATGCCGCTCATCCTGTTCTGGGAATTCAACCATTTCGTCGTGCTGGAAGGGCTCGACGGGCGTGGCGCGCACATCAACGATCCCGCGCTCGGCCGGCGTACCCTCTCGCTGGAGGCGTTTTCCGGCAGCTTCACGGGTGTCGCCCTGCGGCTCGCGCCCGGCCCGGAGTTCGAGCGGGGTGGACGGCGGCCCGCCTTGCTGCCGGCCCTGCGCCGGCGGCTGGAAGGCTCCCGCGGGGCCTTCGCCTACATCACGCTGGCGACCCTGCTTCTGGTCCTGCCCGGCATCGTCATTCCCGCCATCAGCAAGGTCTATATCGACAAGTTCCTGGTGGACGGGCAGGAGACCTGGGTTCGCCCGCTGATTGTCACCTTCGCGCTCGCGGCCGGCATGAGCCTGCTGCTGACCTGGGTTCAGCAGCATTATCTGCTGCGCCTCCAGATCAAGCTGGCGGTCGCCATGACGGGGCGCATGCTCTGGCATCTCCTTCACCTGCCGGTGGACTATTTCGCGCAGCGTTTTTCCGGCGACCTGTCCAACCGCCTGCAATCCAACGGGCGGCTGGCGCGCACGCTGTCGGCGGACCTTGCCATCAACCTCGTGGGCATCGTCACGCTGGTGCTCTACGGCGCCATCATGCTGGCCTACAGCGCCCCTCTCGCCGGCGTGGTGATCGGCGCGGCGGCCATCAATCTCGCCTTGATGCGGCTGGTCTGGCTGCGGCTCGACAATGCCACCCAGCTTCTGGCGCAGAGCGCGGCGCGGCAGAATTCGGTCGCCCTGAGCGGATTGTCCGCCATCGAGACCATCAAGGCCGAGGGCGCGGAAGACGACCTGTTCAGCCGCTGGGCGGCGCATCAGGGGCGCTATGTCTCGCTGACGCAGGAGATCGGGCGCGACACCCGCCTGCTCGGCGTTGTGCCGGGCTTCCTCACCGCCCTGTCCAATGTGGCGGTGCTCGGCTTCGGCACCACGCAGGTCATGGAGGGCAAGCTCTCCATCGGTGATCTCGTCGCGTTCCAGGCGCTGGCGGCCAGCTTCAGCGGCCCCATCGCCCGCCTGGTCGGGCTCGGCGCGACCCTCCAGACCGCCCGCGCCGACCTCCAGCGCATCGACGACGTGATGAATTACCAGGCCGTGGAGACCCCGCCGGCCACCGCGCCGGGGCATCGCCTCTCGGGCCGGCTGGAACTGCGCAACGTCACCTTCGGCTACAGCCGCCTTGCTCCTCCGCTGATCGAGAATCTGTCCCTGTCGGTCTCCCCCGGCGCGCGCGTCGCCGTCATCGGCGCCAGCGGCTCGGGAAAGTCCACGCTGGTGAAGTTGGCCGCTGGCCTCTACCAGCCCTGGTCCGGCGAGATCCTGCTGGACGGCCAGCCGGCGGCGGCCATCGACCGCAGCACCCTGACCCAGTCCGTGGCGGCGGTGGACCAGGACATCACCCTGTTCGCCGACACCATCCGCAACAACATCACCTTGTGGGACCCGACCATCGAGGATGCCGCCGTGGAGCGGGCGCTGGATGATGCGTGCCTGCGCGACCTGCTGCACCAGCGCGAAGGCGGGATCCGCTCTGCGGTGGCGGAAGCCGGGCGAAACCTTTCGGGGGGCGAACGCCAGCGGCTGGAGATCGCCCGCGCGCTGGTGCGGGGGCCGAGCCTGTTGCTGCTGGACGAGGCGACCGCCGCGCTCGATCCGGTGACCGAACAGACCATCGACGCCAATATCCGCCGGCGGGGCTGCGCCTGCCTGATCGTGGCGCACCGCCTCTCCACCATCCGGGACTGCGACGAGATCATCGTCCTCGACAAGGGTCGCATCGTCGAGCGCGGCACCCATGACGGCCTCAAGGCCGCAGGCGGCACCTATGCCCGCCTGATCGCGACCGAGTGAGGCGCCGGCCATGAGCGACAGTTTCGCCGCCGCCCCCCGCCTTCCCGCCGTGCCCCGGGCAGTCCGGCTCACGGCCGCGCACGGACTGTGGCGGGTGCAGTCGGGCGCCGTGGACCTCTTCGCCGTGCCCCTGCCCGCTGACCCCGGCCAAGGCGACGTTCCGTCGGCCTGGCATCCGCTCGGCCGGGTGGAGGCGGGCGGTGTTCTGGGCGGCCTCTTGTCCGCCGGCACCGCGCCGGTGGAGATCCTTGCCGTGCCGCTGGACGGCACCGTGCTTCAGGACGCCGCGCTCGACGACGGCGCGCGCCCCTTCGCCGATTACGAGCGGTGGATCGAGCGCCTGCTCACGGCCGCCGCCCCGCCTCTGCGCCCCCGCGATCTTTCCGCCCTGCCGCAGGGCATCGGCGCGGCAGACCTGCCGGCGGGCGCCTCGGCCTGCGCCGATGAGGGGCTGGTCTGGCTGGTGGCCTCCGCGCCGGTGCGCCTGTTCGGCGACATGCCGGTGGCGGCGGGTGCCCCCCTCGCCTTGTCCGCCGACATCTGGGTGCAGGCGGAGGCGCCGGTCACCCTGCATCTGGCGCGCACCCCGGACCTTGCCGCCGCCGGCCGTCTGGAGGCCACTGCCGCCCATGTGATCGCGCAGGCGCTGGAGCGGCTCTCCCGCCATCTCGCGCAGCAGGAGAGCGGCGCGCGGGACATGGCGATCCGGCGCGAGGCGGCAGCCGCCCGCCGCGCCGCCACGGCGACGCAGCTTCTCGCCGCTCCCCTGCATCCCCATCTCGCCCGTGTGGATGCCGCAGCAACCGCGACCGACCCCGTGGCG
>NCCY01000342.1 GCA_002279855.1 Rhizobiales bacterium 12-68-15 | reverse complement strand
AGCGGCAGAGCTACATCCTGCGGGTGCGGGAACTCGCCAAGGCCTGCGGCGCGGCCTGGCTCAAGACGGACGCGGGCGGCGCGGCCTGATCAGGCGCCGCTGTCCCGCCTGCACCCCCTGCACCTCTGGTGATCCGCCGGAAGGGCAGGGGGGGCGGCGTGTTGCGGACTGTCAGTCGAGCACGATCACTTCCGCCATTTCCGCGGTGAAGATGATAACGTTCGCGATCCCGTAATATTCCCAAAGATCGACCCAGAGGTCGCTCCACTTTGCGTAATGCCCCTGGCCGATATCGAATTGGCCGAAATTCGGATCGAACAGATGCCCGGATGTCTCGCTGCCCGATACAAATCCGGCCAGAGCGTGGGCGCCGACTTTTGTGAACGACACGTTGAAATATTTTAAGCCGTTTCCGAAATGCGGCTGCCAGAGTTGTGGATCCTTTGGATCGCTGATGAATCTCTCATGGCCCAATTCATGCCCAGAGTGTTTCTGCGAGGATCGTCCTGCGCTCCATAGATCTCATCATAATCCACAATACGGGCGTTGAATTTGCGCCAGAATTCCGCGTCGCTGCCACTGTAGTGATAGTCGCTGATCCACACCTTGCTTGCGCCGGAGCACACCCCGCGAATGTGGGCCGGGCTTCTGAAGGGAATTCTGAGATACTGGAGAAACCCTTTTCCACTCGCAGTGCGCGCGTAGAGCTGAACCCTGTTTACCATCTCGATCCCCCGGTCCGGTTCTGCCGGCAAGCGAAGCTTCCGGGCTTCGGCAGCACACAGCGGCACCCTATGACAGCAACCATTTCACGTTGTTGTCGAGCCCCAGCTTGCCACCAGTTGAGGTCCGTCGTGCGTGCTCCGCCAGCAGATGCCTATGGACCCAGCACACCTTGGTTCGGGCAAGTCCTGAAACCGTCGCGCCGCCGCCGTGATGCGTTCCGGCCCTCGCGCACTCGACTGCGGGCGCGAAACCTTCTAGAGCGTCGAACGGCGGGAGCGGCCCGCACCCCTGTCTGATGCCGGCTTCGGCCGGTCTCCTTCTGCCCCGAAACGGCGCCCCAGCCGGAAGACGCCATGCCCGATCTGCTTCTCGAACTCTTCAGCGAAGAAATTCCCGCCCGCATGCAGGCGCAGGCGGCCGATGCCCTGCGCAAGCTGGTGACGGACGCGCTCGTGGAGCGCGGCCTGCTGTATGAAGGCGCCAAGGCGTTCGTCACCCCCCGCCGGCTGGCGCTTGCCGTCCACGGTCTTCCGGGACGCCAGAGCGACACGCGGGAAGAGCGCAAGGGGCCGCGCGTCGGCGCGCCCGAGGCCGCGATCCAGGGCTTCCTGAAGGGCGCGGGCCTTGCCTCTCTCGATCAGGCGAGCGTGCAGTCCGATCCCAAGAAGGGCGACTTCTATGTCGCCATCATCGAAAAGCCCGGCCGTGCGACGGTGGATGTGATCGCCGAGATCGTGCCGGAGATCGTGCGCGCCTTCCCGTGGCCGAAATCCATGCGCTGGGGTTCGGGCACGCTGCGCTGGGTGCGGCCGCTGCACGCGATCCTCTGCACCTTCGGCACCGAGGTGGAGGACCCGGAGGTCATCCGCTTCGAGGTGGACGGCATCGTCTCGTCCAACACAACCCATGGCCACCGCTTCCTGGCACCGGCCGCCATCGAGGTCCGCCGTCTCGACGACTGGATGGCGAAGCTGGAGGCGGCCAAGGTCATCGTGGACCGTGAGCGGCGCAAGTCCGTTATCATGTCGGACGCCCGCGATCTCGCTCTGGTGCACGGGCTGGATCTGGTCGAGGACGAGGGCCTGCTGGAAGAGGTCTGCGGACTGGTCGAGTGGCCGGTGGTGCTCATGGGCACCTTCGACGAGGCCTTCCTCGGCATTCCCGACGAGGTCATCCGCGCCACCATCCGGGCAAACCAGAAGTGCTTCGTGCTGAAGGACCCGCGCACCGGGCGCCTCGCGAACCGCTTCATCCTGATTTCCAATCTGCTCGCGACCGATGACGGCCGCGCCATCGTTGCCGGCAACGAGCGCGTCATCCGCGCCCGGCTGTCGGACGCGAAGTTCTTCTGGGATACGGACCGGGCGAGCCGGCTTGAAGACCGGCTCGGCAAGTTCAGCCAGATCACCTTCCACGAGAAGCTGGGCTCGCAGGCGGAGCGCATCGCGCGCATCGTCGCGCTCGCCGGCGAGATCGCCCCCAAGGTCGGCGCCCCGGTGGCGCTCGCCCAGCAGGCCGCGCGCCTTGCCAAGGCAGACCTGCTGACAGAGGTGGTGGGCGAGTTCCCCGAGCTTCAGGGCCTCATGGGCCGCTATTATGCTGAAGGAGAAGGCTTGCCGGCCGAGGTCGCCATCGCCTGCGAGGAGCACTACAAGCCGCAGGGGCCGTCGGACCGCGTGCCCACCGCGCCGGTGTCCATCGCCGTGGCGCTGGCGGACAAGATCGACACGCTGGTCGGCTTCTGGGCCATTGACGAGAAGCCCACCGGCTCCAAGGACCCCTATGCGCTGCGCCGTGCGGTGCTGGGTGTCATCCGCATCATTCTGGACAACGACCTGCGCCTGCCGCTGCGCCCGCTGCTGGTGGATGCCGCCCGCCAGGTGCTGGGCGATGCGCATTTCGATGCCCATCCCCATGACGTGTTCAA
>NCCY01000341.1 GCA_002279855.1 Rhizobiales bacterium 12-68-15 | reverse complement strand
TCGCTGCAATAAGCGACGTTGCCGATCCGGAACCCGAACGCATCAATGTCGCCATGATGCATGCGGATGGGCAGCGCTGTAATGGCACCGCCCGCACCGTGGATGTCGAAGGCGCGCCCCTCATGAAAGCGGTGCTCGTTGAGGATGGGCGGATAGGAGCCGCCCGCCGGCGTCTGGAAGACGTAGCCGAAACGCATGTGCAGCGCCGCTGACGTCTCCTCATCGCAATAGGCATCGATGCGCCGGCGGTTGTGAAGCACCAGCGGGCGCACATCATCAATGCCGTGGGTATGGTCCGCATGGGCATGGGTGAAGACGATGGCATCGAGATGCCGCACGTCGGCGTCCAGCAATTGCTCGCGCAGATCGGGCGACGTGTCGAACAGGACTGTCGTGACACCCCCCGGGCCCGTGCGCTCCACCAGAAGCGAGCAGCGCCGGCGCCGGTTGCGCGGGTTTGCGGGATCGCACACCCCCCAGCCCTGCCCGACCCGTGGAACGCCGCCGGACGATCCGCATCCGAGGATGGTGAAGGTGAGGGACATGCTGTCATCCGCGTTGTTCGCCCCTGCTTACCCTCCCTGCGCCCCGCCATAAAGCCCTGCCGCGCGCCGCGCACATCAATGGCAAAGACACGGCGTGGAGACCGCAACCAAGTGGCGTGCCCGGCGTTGTCAGCAAACTGAGCCGTTCGCCGCTGCACGCGGCTTGGTGGCATGCCGGCTTGCGGCATGTGTTTTTCGGCCGCCGGAGCCCCTGCCCCATGGATGCCCCTTCCCGCCTGCGCCCTCCCCTCCTCGAACGCCCGGATGGGGGCGCCGCCTTTGCCTTGGTGGTGGGGCTGGTCGGCTTTCTCGCCATCGTCACCATGCTGTATTTCGCCCGCGCGGTGTTCGTGCCCGTGGCGCTGGCGGTTCTGCTCAGCTTCGTGCTGGCGCCGCTGATCCTCGTGCTGCGGCGGATTCGGGTGCCGCGCACGCTGTCCGTGGCGGTGGTGGTGGTCGCGGCCTTCCTCGGGATCATCACGGTGGGCGGCGTCGTCGCGCTTCAACTGGCGGATCTTGCGACCGAATTGCCGCGCTACCAGCAGACGATCCGGGAGAAAATCCGAACCCTGAAAGGGGCGACCGAGGGTAGCGGGACCTTCGACCGACTGTCGCAGATGGTGCAGGAACTGGGCATGGAGCTTGAGTCCGCGCCGGGCGTGCGGCCGGAAAACGCGCCGATGCCGGTCGAGATCCGGGAGCCGGAGCAGGGGCCGATCGCCATGGCCAAGTCCATCGCGGAGCCCCTGCTGCATCCGCTAGGCATCATCGGCGTGGTGTTCATCTTCACGGTCTTCATCCTGCTTCAGCGGGAGGATTTGCGGAATCGCTTCATTCGCCTCGCGGGCGCCCACGACATCCAGCGCACAACGGCCGCGCTCGATGATGCCGCCTCACGCCTGTCGCGTTTCTTCCTGACGCAGGTCGCGCTCAATGCCGGCTTCGGCACGGTGATCGGCCTCGGGCTGTGGGCGATCGGGGTGCCGAGCCCGGCCTTGTGGGGCCTGCTGGCGGCGGTCCTGCGGTTCGTGCCCTATGTGGGGGCCATCGTGGCGGCCCTGCTGCCGCTGATATTTGCAGTGGCGGTGGATCCCGGCTGGACCATCGTCCTGTCCACGGCCCTGCTGTTCCTCATTGTGGAGCCCGTGGTGGGCCATATCATCGAACCGCTTCTCTATGGGCGGAGCACCGGCCTGTCTCCGGTGGCGGTCATTGCGGCGGCCACCTTCTGGACGTGGCTCTGGGGCCCGATCGGGCTGGTTCTGGCGACGCCGCTGACGCTCTGCCTCGTGGTGCTCGGGCGGCACGTGGACCAGTTCGACTTCCTTGATGTGATGCTGGGAGACCGGCCGGCACTCTCCGGACCGGAGCTGTTCTACCAGCGCATGCTGGCAAACGATCCCACGGAGGCGGCAGCGAAGGCCGAGGAGTTCCTCAAAGAGGGCACGGTTATCGCCTATCTGGACGAAGTGGCCCTGCCCGGCCTGAGGCTGGCCCAACGCGATGCGGAGCGCGGCGCCCTTGAACCGGAGCGGCTTGAGCGGATCGAAACCAGCGTCACGGAACTTCTGGAAAACCTCAGCTTCTACGATGATCCGCCAGACGGAGACACCAGCGACCCCGAAGCCGAGGCGGCGCTGGAAGAAGCCGGACGGCATCCCTCATCCTATCCGGCTGTCGATCCGTCCCGGTTCCCGCCGCAATGGCGGCAAGGGACATCGATCTTGTGCGTCGCGGTTCGCTCGCGGCTGGATCTGGCGGCCGCCGGCGTCATCGCCCATGTGCTCGACCGCCACGGCCTCGGCAGCGAGACCGTGATGGCCGAGCAGATTCTACCGGCATCCGAGCAGCCAACTGCGCGCGATGAGTGTGCGGTGGTGATCCTGTCCTCGCTGGAGGCGCGGTCGCTCGCGCTGCTGCGCTATTCGGTTCGGCGAATCCGTCGCCGCATGCCGAATGCCCTGGTCGTGCTGGCAGCATGGGGCGCGTGACGTGGTCGTCTCGCGGCTGGACGAGATGGTGGAGGAGATCGCGGTCCTCGCGACCCGCGACGCATCCGGGAAGAGGCACGCCTTGCCGGCGGCCTGAGCCATCCGCACGGCGTAAAGCTGTGTAGGGGAGGCTAGCCCCGAGCGAGATCGGTGTAATTTCATCAGAGCGACTTGGTCCGCCGGGAAACCGGCGGACTCTTTAAGCGCCGGAACGCTCTCTTGAAAGAACGGAGACGCAATGCCATTGCGCAAATAAAACGATACATCTTTCAGAAACCGTCCGGATAACGACGCGCGCAATTCGCAAAATATTTATGGAAAAAATTTCTGTGCGAGCAAAGTTCCGACAACGCCAATTATTGCCGATCCCATCCCAACCAGAATGTCTCTGTTTCGACCGACGAATCCTTGCCATGTCGATCGCCTCGATACAATAAATACCGCCCGCTTCCGAACAATTCCATATGCGCAGAACATCCAGGCTACAGATGTAAGGATAAAAAAATAGATTGATAATTCA
>NCCY01000044.1 GCA_002279855.1 Rhizobiales bacterium 12-68-15 | reverse complement strand
AGGAAACGCGACCATTGATCCTCTTTGTCCCTCCCCAAAGTGAACTGATGCATGCCCGCTCGTGACGCGAACAATGCGACTTGGTACGACTTGCGATATGCTGAGGATTTTACTCCTCGAGCGGATGCATTAGACGATGCCTCGTCCCCGTGTCTCGACGCGTCCTTGCACTTCGACGACATGCAGCATGTGCTGGAACTGCGTCCCGAGCCAATGTCGGTTGAGACGGAGCCGCTACCGGGTCGAGCGGTGGACGTTGACGGCAAGATTTATTTGGTTGACGCGAAAACTTGCACGATCCGAGTGCGGCACTGTGACGGCAGTGAAGTTCCCTTGCTTTGCGATGGCGATGTTTTCGTCTCTCCGGCTGGGTTGGCAATAGACCTTCGAGGGCTGCTATATGTCGCCGATCGTGGTGCGCGCCGAGTAGTTGTCATTAAGCCTGATTCCGGCAGTGTGCAGAACATCTTTGGCATTGGAGAATTAAGCGAACCTGTCGACATCGCAATAACAGCCAACGCTCAGATTTATGTTGCCGATCGAGCAGCTGGAAGCATCGTGTCGTTCAATGCACACCATCAGTGCTTGGGACGCTTCAAGCCACACAATTTAGAAGGTATTCCTGTCTCGCCGAAACCCATCGCGATCATGGTCGAGGCCGACGGTAGCTTGTTGGTGGCCGACGCCGGATATCCTCGTCTGCTGAGATTTAGTCGGGATCGCAAGCCGCTGACGCTTTGGCGTTAACGGCGGGCGGCCTGCGGGCCGCACATCGCCGCGCGGGCATTGGCGCGGGCATTGAGGATGTGCTCCCGGGCCGCCTGCTGTGCCGCCTCGGTGTTCCCCTCCGATATGGCGGTCCAGATGCGGGTCATTTCCGCGAGGCTCTGGCGGGGGCGCCCGGCATGGGACATGGAGCGGGTGCGCAGCAGATTGATGCGGGCGCGAAGCCCCCGCAGGATCTCCACGAGGATGGCATTGCCGCAGCCCTCCAGGATGACGTCGTAGAAGGCGGTGGTGGAGCGGATCAGCGGTGCCTGATCGAGGCCGTTCTCGATCCCCGCCGCGAACTGGGCCAGGGCCTCCCGCATGGCCGCAAGCTGCGCCGGGGTGGCGGCGGCCGCGAACAGCCGCACCGCCTCCGGCTCGATCAGGGCCCGCACATCATAGATCTGCGCAGCGTCCTCCCAGTCCAGCCGCGCGACCGAGGGGCCGCGATACGGCTGGATCTCGATGAGGCGCTCGGCCTCAAGCTGGCGCAGCGCCTCGCGCACCGAAGGTCTGCTGCTGCCGAGATGGGCGCAAAGCTCGGCCTCGGACAGCCGCTGTCCCGGCACGAATACGCCCATGAGGATGTCGTCCCGCAGCAGGCCGGTGATGCGGTCGCGGACAGTTAGTCCGTTTTTCCGGGAGGGCTCCGCCTTGATTGCCATGGTCCGCCGGTCTGCCGTCTCAGGGTTAGAATGGCTGAAGGAAATCGCTGACGGCCCGGATGAAAGCAACCGGATTGTCGTCATGGACATAATGCCCCGCATCCGGAATCTCGCTGGCGCGGATATGGGCGTTGCGCGCGCACATCTGCCGGACGCGCCCTGCGTCGAGATAATCGGAGCGCGCCCCGCGCAGGACGAGCGTCGGGCAATCGATCGCATCGATGGCGGGCCACAGGTCGAGGCGTTCCGTGGCACGCGCCTGCGCGATCCGGCAGGCGGCGATGCCCTCCTGGTCATGGCGCCAGACGATCCGGCCGTCGCGCTCCACCATCGAATGGCGGGTCCGCGATTCGATGGCTTCTGCGGTGACGTTCGGGCGGATGGAGCGCCAGAACGCGCGTGCCGCTTCAAGGTCGGCAAAGCTGAGCGGCGTGCGCTCCAGTTCCCCGAGGATGCGGGTGAGCCCGCTGCTGAGACCCTCGGGCGCCTCCGGCCCGCTGTCCTCAAGGATGAGGGACTGGAGCCGGCCGGGGTTGCGCGCGGCATAGAGCAGGGCATTCATGCCGCCCATGGAGTGGCCCAGCAGATGGAAACGGGCGATGCCGAGCCGTGCGACGAGGGCTTCGAGATCCGAGACATAGGCTGGCGTGAAATAGTTGCGACCGGGATCCCAGTCGCTCTCCCCCCGTCCGCGCTGGTCGAGGGCAAGCACATGGAACCGACCTTCGAGCGCGGCGGCGACGCCCTCGAAGGTCCGGCCGTAGCTGCGCAAGCCGTGGAGGCAGATGAGGAGCGGGTGCCGAGGATCGCCCCAGGTGAGATAGTGAAAGCCGAGCCCGTTCAGCTCCACCCTGTGCGACCTGCCTGTCTCGTCCGCCATCGCCGCCTCCGTTCCCATGCCGCCCTCCTGTCCGGTTGCGCCCGCCCTCAGGCGGCGGGCGCCTGCGGCCCGCCGAGGCGCGCCTGGATGCGGCCACGCGTTGCCACCGCAAAGGCCACCAACACCTCGTCCGCATTGGGCGCGTCGTCGAAATGGGCGGTCATGGTGTCATAATGCGACCGCACGTAGAGTTCCGTCACATGGGCCAGCGGAATGTCGATGAGGGTGCCCGGCCCGCCGCGTTTGCCGGTGGAGGGAATCCAGGCCTCCGCGCCGGGCAGGGCGTCCCGGATCGGGGTGGCGAAGCGGGCGGTGAGGAAGGCATTGCCGTGCTCATACTCTCCACCGGAGCCCACGACGCACGCCTTGCCATAGCTCTCGGCCGCAGCGCCATCGAGTGCCTTGACGATGCGCGCCGCAAAGGCCGCGCCCAGAGCGTCGCTCGGATCGACGATGTCCCCCAGATCTGCGCTGAAGCGGCCGGCATAGGGATTGCGGATTGCCGCTGCCACGACGATCTTGCGCAGCGCGCCGCCTTCGTCGCTCCGGTAGGTCTCGTTGGTGAGGATTTCCTGTTCCTGCACATACCAGCGGCGGATCGTGTAGCCGGAAACAGTCGAGAGAACGGACATCGTCTTGCTTGACCTTCTGTTAAAACTGGGGGCGGGCGCTGCGTGGCCTGCGGTTTACTTGCTCATGTCGATGTGGGTGGTGGCCTGGACGTTCCGCACCATTTTCACGGATGCGTCCCAACGGGCCTGAAGTTGTTCCGGCGTGCTGACCTGCGCCGTCATGCCGACGGTCGTGAATTCCCGCGCCACCTTCTCGCTGGTGAGCACCTTGCCGATGGCCTTGGAGAGCCGGTCCCGGATGTCGGCGGGAACGCCCTTGGGCAGGAAGATGCCGAACCAGCCGCCATCGTCGAGGCCCGGATAGCCGGCGTCGCCGAAGGTCGGGATATCGGGAAACTGGGGCAGCCGTTCGGTGTCGGCAACAGCCAGGCCCCGCATGCTGTGGTCCTTCAGCGAGCCCGCAAGCGCCGTCACGGTCAGGAACACGCTCTCGATATGGCCGCCCGACACGTCCGAGAGAGCCTGAGAGGCGCCCTTGTAGGGGATGTGGACGAGCTTGGTTCCGCTCTCCTGAGCGAACAACTCGCCCAGCAGATGGGGCGTGGAGCCGATGCCGAACGTGCCGTAGGTGAGCGCGCCGGCCTTGCTTGCCGCGACGAAGTCCTGAAGCGTCCTGATCTTCGAGTTCTGCGGCACGGCGAGCACAAGGGCGGTGGTCGCCACGAGGCTGACCGGCGTGAAGCCGTCGATCAGATGGGCCGCAGGGCCGCCCTGCAGCACCGGAGCGATGGCGAGGACCGAGGACGTGCCGAACAGCAGCTTGTAGCCGTCCGGCGGCGAGCGCATGACGTTTTCCGCGCCGACGGCGCCACTCGCGCCGGGCCTGTTGTCCACCACCACCGGCTGCAGCAGAACCGTCTCCAGCTCCTTTGCGACCATGCGGGCGAGAATGTCTGTTCCGCCCCCGGCGGAGAACGGCACCACCAGTGTCACAGGGCGTGACGGGTAGGTGTCGGCCCTGACCGCGCCAAGGCCGGGCAGGCTCGCGGCGATCACCACGGCCGCTGTCATGAATGCGCGTCTCAACATGAACCCCTCCGATGTCGGACATTTTTGTAAGACAATTTATGCAGACAATCCGGCGCCGCGCAAGAGGGCGTTTCAGGGAGAGAGGGAGCCGTAGCGGGGCCGGCGCACGGTCGACTGTTCGCACGAAGGGGGTGACTAATCCCCGCGCATAATTGCCGAGCTGGGGCGATCCGTGACCATCCTTTCGCGTTAACGCGGGATGGGGAAGGGGCCGGCGCCGGTCTGTGGCGGTGGCTCAATCCGCCGGTGTCTGCGGGAGAGTCCCGTCGGCTCCGGAAAGGTGCAGCAGCAGTTCCGCGCGCCCCTGCGGGGCGTCCCCTGCCGCCGCTGCACCCCACCGCGACCGGATATCTGCGCGAAAGGATCGGGATATGGGCTACGTGACCACCAGCGACGGCGTCGAGATATTCTTCAAGGACTGGGGGCCGAAGGAGGCCCGGCCGATCGTGTTTCATCACGGCTGGCCGCTGTCCGGTGACGACTGGGACGCCCAGATGCTGTTCTTCCTCCGGAACGGCTTCCGCGTCGTCGCCCATGACCGGCGCGGCCATGGCCGTTCGGCGCAGGTCAGCGAGGGCCATGACATGGACCATTATGCCGCTGACGCCTTCGCCGTGGTCGAGCATCTCGACCTCAAGGATGCCGTCCATATCGGTCACTCCACCGGCGGCGGCGAAGTTGCCCGCTATGTGGCGCGCCATGGCGAACCCTCGGGCCGCACCGCCAAGGCGGTGCTGGTGGCTGCTGTTCCGCCGCTGATGCTGAAGACCGAAGCAAACCCCGAAGGCCTGCCGCTGGAGGTGTTCGACAGCTTCCGGGAAGCGACCGCAGGCAACCGGGCGCAGTTCTTCCTCGATGTGCCGACCGGCCCCTTCTACGGATTCAACCGCGAAGGCGCGAAGGTGCTGCCCGGTGTGATCCAGAACTGGTGGCGCCAGGGCATGATGGGCAGCGCCAAGGCCCATTATGATGGCATCAAGGCGTTCTCCGAGACCGACCAGACCGAGGATCTCAAGGCGATCACCGTGCCGACGCTGGTGATGCACGGGGATGACGACCAGATCGTGCCGATCGCGGATTCGGCCTTCAAGGCCGTGAAGCTCCTGAAGAACGGGACGCTCAAGGTCTATGAAGGCTACCCGCACGGCATGCTCACCACCCATGCCGAAGTCCTGAATGCGGACCTCCTGGCCTTTGTGCAGGCCTGACGCGCGGGGCACAGGGAGGCCCCGGCCGGCGTTCCGCAGTCGGTAGCGCGTCCGCCCTTTCAGGCGGACGCGCCGCGCCGGGCTGATGGGCACGCGGCAAAGCTGGTATGCTGCGCCCCGCTGCGGCTGACGCCGTGGCGGGCGTGCATGAGGGGCAGGGGCGGGTGTCTGACGAGATTGACGATGCGCTGGGGGCGCCCGCGCAATTCCCCCTCGTGCACTCTCCGACGCGCGGCCGGTGGCTGATCGCTGCCGTGCTTCTGTCGCTGCTCATCGTGATCGGCTTCGCCTTGACGATGCCGTTCGCCCGCCTGTCCACCGGGCGTTCCGAGCTGCTTCTGCCGGCTTATGCGGCCGGTATCTTCCTGCTGGAGCTCATGACAGCCGTCCTCCTGATCGCGCTGTTCAATCTGCGCCGGTCTCCCGCCCTTCTGCTTCTGTCATCCGGCTATCTTTTTTCGGCGCTTCTCGTGCCGGCGTGGGTGCTGTCTTTTCCCGGCGTATTCGCGCCCTTCGGGATCGAGCTGGGGCTACAGTTCACGGCCGCCATTGCCGCGGCCCGCCGCATCGGGTTTCCCCTCTTTGTGCTCGCCTACGCACTTGCTCCCCGCACGGCGCCTCTCACTCTCGCGCCGGGGCGCAGCATTGTGGCTGCCGTGTTTCTGGTGATGGCCTGCGTCGCCTTCATCATGGTGGTGGTCTTCCTGAACCGCCCCGGTCTTCCCTCCTTGATGATGGACGCCCGCAATGTCGGCCCGCTCTGGCACATGGTGCCTGCGGCCACGCTGGTCCTCTATGGGCTCGCGATCGTCATCCTGCTGACGCGCCACCGCAGCCAACTCGATATCTGGGTCGCGCTGGTGGTCTTTTCCCTGACCATCGAACTGCTGCTCATTTCCTATCTGGGGGGCGGTGTTCGTCTCAGCGTCGGTTGGTGGGCCGGGCGCACCTACGGGCTGCTCGCCGCCTCCATCGTGCTGATGGTCTTGCTGGTCGAGAGCATTCACGTATATGGCCGCCTCGCCCAGACGGTCGCCGCCGAACGGCGGGCGCGGCGGGGACAAATGACCGCCGTGGAAGCCCTCTCCGCCTCCATCGCGCACGAGATCAACCAGCCGCTGACCAGCATGATCACAAATGCCAATGCAGGCCTGCGCTGGCTCCTGAAGGACGAGCCGAGGCTCGACAGGGCTCAGGCCGCCTTGCGCCATATCGTCGAGGATGGCCACCGGGCCAGCAGCATCGTCACGGGAATCCGGTCGATGTTTACGAAAGGCCGACAGGAGCGCACGGAGCTGGAGATGAACGCCCTCGTGGAAGCTGCGGTGCAGGCGGCCCGCTCGGAGGCGCTCCAGGAATTCATCGAGGTGCGGGACGTGTTCGCGCCGCACCTGCCGACGGTGGTCGGCAATGCCGCCCAGCTCGGCCATGTGATGCGCAACCTGATCGAGAATGCGGTCGACTCGGTGCGCTCTGGCCGTGGCTGGCCGCGCCGGGTCATCATCCGCACATGGGTCGGGGAGGGGGATGAGGTGCGCGTCAGCGTCGAGGACAATGGTCCTGGCATTGCCCCCGAGGTGGCCGACCGGCTGTTCGATCCGTTCGTCACCACCAAGGCCGGCGGCATGGGAATGGGGCTGATGTTCTGCCGCGCCGTTGTGGAAGCGCATGGGGGCCGCCTGTGGGCGACGAGCGAGGACGGCGGCGCCGCCTTTCATTTTTCGCTGCCATCGGTCATGTTTGCCGGACACGATCAGGGATAGGAGGTCGGGAATGGCCCGATCGATGGTCTATGTCGTGGATGACGACCGCTATGTGCTCGCCTCCGTCGAGAGCCTGCTGGCGTCCGAGGGGTACGAGGTCGCGACCTTCTCGTCGCCGGACGGCTTCATGGCGGGCAAGCGGCCCGACGTGCCGGCCTGTCTCGTGCTCGATGTCCGGCTGCGGGGCGCGAGCGGCCTGGAATTCCAGCGTGAGCTGCATCGCGCACGGATCGCCATCCCGATCATCTTCCTGACCGGACATGGCGATGTACCCATGTCGGTCGCGGCCATGAAGGCGGGGGCCATCGAGTTCCTGACGAAGCCGTTTCGCGATCAGGATCTGCTTGACGCGGTGCGGCACGGCATCGAACTCGACCGTCATCGCCGCAGCAACGAGGCGCAGCTTGTGGTTCTTCGCCAGCGATATGAGGCCATGACGCCGCGGGAGCGGGAAATCCTGCCGCTGGTGGTCAGCGGGCAGATGAACAAGCAGATCGCCTTCAGCCTCAGCCTGAGCGAGGTGACGGTGAAGGTCCACCGCGCCCAGATCATGCAGAAGATGCAGGCGCGCTCCCTGATCGAGCTGGTCCGGATCGCCGATCGGCTCGCGGCGGATGCCGCACGGATATAAACCCCGCACCCTGCGTATAATTGTGGCCGCTGACTGCCGGACCGATGCTCGCGGGAGACCGGGGAGCGCCCCGGCAGCGAGCGGCAGCGATCATGGACAAGAGCGCACGTGGGGTGGTGGCCGTGGTGGATGCCGGTGCGGCGATCCGTGCGGCGACGGCGGACCTGCTGGATGCGCTGGGCTTCACCACCCTCACCTTTGCCCATCCCGCAGAGCTATTGGCCGCCCCCGACCTGCCGCGCGTGGATGTGGTTCTCAGCGACCTGCACTTTCCCGGCATGACCGGGCTGCGTCTTCTCCATGACCTTGGCCACCGACACCCCGCGATCGCCGTGGTCATTCTGGCCGCCACGCCGGATGATGCCCTGCGCCGCCACGCCTTTGAACACGGTGCGTTCGGATTTCTCGTGACGCCGGTCGAACCGGAGCATCTCCTCGCGCTGCTCTCTCGCGCGCTGGGCGGGCGCAGACAAGGCGGCTGATCCTATCCTGAAGCCTTAGCCTACCCACTCTGGTGTATAATTGTTGTGATGCCGGGCAGCTTCCTACGATCCCATGAGCCACGAGGCCATGAGGAGCCGTACATGCCCACCGCCACGCCGACACCCGGAAAAGCCCTGCTCGATCCCAGCAACCACGCGCTGGTGATGATCGATTTCCAGTCGCAGATGTCGTTCGCCACCAAGTCGATCGATGCCGTGACCCTGCGCAACAATGCGGCGCTCATCTCCCATGCTGCCGCCGGCTTCAAGGTGCCGACAGTCCTCACCACCGTCGCCGAGAAGAGCTTTTCCGGCCCGATGTTCGGCGAGATCACGGACGCCTTTCCCGGGCAGCCGCTGCTCGACCGCACGTCCATGAACACCTGGGAGGATGCCGCCGTCATCGCGGAGATCAACCGCATCGGCAAGGGACGGATCGTGCTGGCGGGCCTCTGGACCAGCGTATGCATCGTCGGCCCCGCCTTGTCTGCGCTGGACCAGGGCTTCGAGGTCTATGTCATCGCCGACGCGTGCGGCGACATCTCCGACGAGGCGCACGAGCGGGCCATGGAACGCATGATCCAGGCCGGGGTCCGGCCCATGACCTCACTCCAGTATCTGCTGGAACTCCAGCGCGACTGGGCGCGCACCGGCAGCTACGAGATGACCACCGGCATCGCCAAGACATATGGCGGCGCCTACGGCCTCGGCATCATCTACGCCAAGAGCATGTTCGGCGCCTCGGAAGGGCACTGAGCGCGATATCCGGCGTGCTGCCTTGTCCGCGCGGAGTGATCCCATGAAAGTCTATCTCGCCTCTCTGGCAGCCGGCGTGCTCGTGGGGATCGTCTACAGCCTCCTTCAGGTGCGCTCCCCGGCGCCGCCCGTTGTGGCGCTGATCGGGCTGCTCGGCATCCTGCTCGGCGAGCAGGTCGTGCCGGTGGTCCGGCACCTGTGGAATGGCGATGGACTGCGTGCGGCCATCGGGCGCGCCGACTGCTCGACCCACGTCCTCGGGCGTCTTCCGGGCGATACGTCCCGAACCGAGCCGCCGCCAAATGGATGAGCCGATGATCCGGCACGGGGCCTTGCCCCGTGCCCTATTTCCCGTTCCGGCCCCTCACATGCGGAGACTGCGCCAATGCAAGCGCATGCCGACCTCCTGATCGTCAATGCAAAGGTGACGACCCTGGACCCGTCCAATCCGCAGGCTGCGGGGATTGCCGTCAGGGACGGCAAGGTCATGCTGGCCGGTCCAGTGTCCGAGGTCATGGCGCTGGCCGGGCCCGGGACCCGCACCATCGATGCCGGCGGGCGGCGGGTCATTCCCGGGCTGATCGACAGCCATATGCACATCATCCGCGGCGGGCTGAACTACAATATGGAGCTGCGCTGGGACGGCGTGCGCTCGCTCGCCCAGGCCATGGCGATGCTGAAGGCGCAGGTGGACAACACGCCCGCGCCGCAATGGGTGCGCGTGGTCGGCGGTTTCACCGAGCACCAGTTCGCCGAGAAGCGTCTGCCGACGCTGGAGGAGATCAACGCGGTCGCCCCCGACACGCCGGTCTTCATTCTCCATCTGTATGATCGCGCCCTGCTGAATGCCGCCGCCCTGCGCGTGGTGGGCTACGGAAAGGACACGCCGAACCCACCGGGAGGCGAGATCGTGCGGGACGGGAAAGGCAATCCCACCGGGCTCCTGCTGGCCCGGCCCAACGCGACCATCCTCTATGCCACCCTTGCAAAGGGCCCGAAGCTTCCGGTCGAATACCAGAAGAACTCCACCCGCCATTTCATGCGCGAGGTGAACCGGCTGGGCGTGACCGGAGTGATCGACGCCGGTGGCGGCTTCCAGAATTATCCCGACGACTATGCCATCATTGAGGATCTGCACCGGGAGGGCCAGCTCACCGTGCGGATCGCCTACAACCTCTTCACCCAGAAGCCGAAGGAAGAGCTTGCGGACTTCACGCGCTGGTCGAAGCAGGTGACGCCGGGCACCGGAGACGACCTCTACCGGGCCAACGGGGCGGGCGAGATGCTGGTCTATTCCGCCGCCGACTTCGAGGATTTTCAGGTGGAGCGGCCGGACCTGCCGCCCTCCATGGAGGGAGACCTGGAGCCGGTCATCCGGCTGCTTGCGGAGAACCGGTGGCCCTGGCGCCTCCATGCCACCTATAACGAGACCATCTCGCGGGCGCTTGATGTCTTCGAGAAGGTGAACCGCGATATTCCCTTTAACGGCATCCACTGGTTCTTCGACCATGCGGAGACCATCAGCGATCGCAACATCGAGCGCGTCGCCGCGCTGGGTGGCGGCATCGCCGTGCAGCATCGGATGGCCTTTCAGGGCGAGTATTTTGCCGAACGCTACGGGCACCGGGCGGCCGAGCGGACCCCGCCGGTCCGGCGCATGCTGGACATGGGGGTCCCCGTGGGCGCGGGGACGGACGCGACGCGCGTCGCCTCCTATAATCCCTGGGTCTCGCTCTCCTGGCTCGTGACCGGCCGGACCGTGGGCGGGCTCTCGCTCTATCCTGCCGCGAACCGGCTCGACCGCGAGACGGCATTGCGCCTCTGGACACAGGCCAACACCTGGTTCTCGGGCGAGGAGGGCAAGAAGGGGCAGATTGCTCCGGGCCAGCTGGCCGATCTCGTGGTGCTGAATGCCGATTACTTCTCTGTGCCCGAGGACGACATCGCGGCCATCACCGCCGCGCTGACGCTGCTTGGCGGCGCGCCGGTGCATGGCGAGGGGGACTTTGCCGACCTCGCCCCGGACCTGCCACCCGCCATGCCTGACTGGTCTCCCGTGCGGCGTTTCAGCGGGTATCAGCAGCGGGCCGAGGCGGGGCAGGGGAGCCCCATCGGCTTTGCCCGTCTCTGTGGGTGCTCCACCGCCTGCGGTGTCCACGGCCACCAGCATGCCTCCGCCTGGGGCTCTGCGGTGCCTGCCGGGGATGCGGCGAGCTTCTGGGGCGCTCTCGGTTGCGCCTGCTGGGCAGTTTGAGCGTGAAGGAACCCGACATGAGCGACCCCACCAAAGCCGCTCCGCCCGCAGGCAGCTTTGCTTCCCTGCGGCGGCCGGTCTTCGCGGTGCTGTGGGTGGCCACCGTGCTGGGTAATACCGGCTCCTTCATGCGCGACGTGGCGAGCGCCTGGCTCGTCACCGATCTGTCCGCATCGCCCGCCGCAGTTGCCGCCGTGCAGGCCGCCGGGATGCTGCCGGTCTTCCTGCTCGCCATACCCGCCGGGGTGCTTTCCGACATCCTCGACCGGCGCAAGCTGCTCATCGTCATCCAGATCCTGCTGGGGTGCGTGAGTGCGATCCTGGTGGTGCTGTCCGCGACGGGCCTCATCACCGTCTCGTCCCTCATCATGCTCACGTTCGTGGGCGGCATCGGCGCGGCGCTGATGGGACCGACCTGGCAGTCCATCGTGCCCGAACTCGTCCCGCGCGGCGAACTCAGGGGCGCCGTCGCGCTGAATTCACTGGGCGTGAACATCGCCCGCTCCATCGGGCCGGCGGCGGGCGGCCTCCTGCTTGCGGCCTTCGGCGCGGCCGTGACGTACGGCGTCGATGTGGCGAGTTACGTGGTGGTCATTGCCGCCCTCGTCTGGTGGAAGCGTCCCGCTGCGCGTGAGGACGAGCCCGGCGAGCAGTTTGGTGGCGCCTTCCGGGCTGGCCTGCGCTACGCCCGCTCCAGCCGGGAACTGCACGTGGTGCTGCTGCGCGCGGCGGTGTTCTTCGCATTCGCCAGCGCTGTCTGGGCGCTGCTGCCTCTGGTGACGCGGCAGATCCTCGGCGGCGATGCGGCTTTCTATGGCATCCTGCTGGGCTGCGTCGGCATCGGTGCCATTGCCGGAGCGCTGCTCCTGCCGCGCCTGCGCGAAAGGCTCGGCGCCGACGGCCTGATGCTGGCCGCCGCCATCGCCACAGCCTGCGCTGCCGCCGCCCTGGCGGCGGGGCCACCGAAGTGGATCTCCCCCCTCATCCTTCTGGTCATGGGCGCGGCCTGGATCATTGCACTCACCACGTTGAACGCCACGGCGCAGGCCATCCTGCCGAACTGGGTGCGGGGGCGCGCGCTTGCGGTCTATCTCACGGTGTTCAACGGGGCGATGGCGGCAGGCAGCCTCGGCTGGGGCTGTGGACCTCTCGCCCTCCAACCACTGGCCGGAGCCCTTGCTTGCGGAGCCGGTGGCCGGTGATCGTGGGCCCGTTCTGGTGCTCATCGAATACCGCATCGCGCGGGAGGATCGCCCGGCCTTCCTCGCCGTGCTCAAGCGGCTGTCGCGCGCGCGACGCCGCGACGGGGCCTATGCGTGTGGGGTGATGGAGGATGCCGCCGACCCGACCTTGCAGACGGAATGGTTCATGGTGGAATCCTGGGCCGAGCATGTCCGCCAGCATCGCCGGGTCTCCCATGCGGACGCCGATGTGCAGGCGGAACTCCTGGGTTTTCACCGCCTGCCCGAGAAGCCGGTCGTCCGCCATCTCATTGCCATCACCTGAACCCGTGAGGTTTCCGCAGACCTCTGGTGCCATTCGATCTGAAGGCCCCGGTTCGGCACGCTGTCATCCCATGTGATCGACCGACAGGACGGTAACGGCATATCTTGCCGATACCGTCCTGTCGCTGCGGGGCGCGGGGACGCGCGGGTGGTGGCGATCCGGCTCGCGGGCGGGACCAGCCCGTCGGGCGGGCGTCGTTTTCAGAAGTCCATCACGGCCGAGAACTTGAAGGTCCGCGGGAGGCCGGTCGAGACCCACCCATCATTCACGGCCGCCCAATAATTCTTGTCGAAGACGTTCTCGACTGCAAAACGCAAGGCAAGCGGATTTCCGAACGCCTGGGTCTTGTATTGGGTTCCGAGATCGAAGCACAGCCAGCTCGGGATTTGCTGGGTGTTGGCTTGGTCCATATATTGCGAACTCGTGGCGATCATGCGGCCCCAGATTGAAGCGCTCCCCGTTTCTAGGCCAGCCGGAGCTGGAAAATTCCGGGGTTAGGGCTCATTCCGGCGGGGATGCCGGAGAGCCATTCATGAGCGCGATCG
>NCCY01000043.1:12530-18743 GCA_002279855.1 Rhizobiales bacterium 12-68-15 | reverse complement strand
GGCGGGCGCCTCCGTCACCGCCGAGGCCCGCGCCGCCGCCGAGCGGCTGATGGGCGCGGCGGACCCGGCCAGCGTCTGACGCCGCCCGTCCGCCACAGGAAGGGCGCCGGCCTTACGAGACGAGGTCGAACCACTCATCCTCGGTGATGACGCGCACGCCCAGCGCGCGGGCCTTCTCCAGCTTCGAGCCGGCGCCGGGACCGGCGACGAGGATGTTGGTTTTCGCGGAGACGGAGCCCGCGACCTTCGCCCCCAGCCCCTCGGCCATGGCTTTGGCTTCGTCGCGGCTCATGCGCTCCAGCGTGCCGGTAAACACCACGGTCTGGCCTGCGACCGGGGAGGAACTGGCGACGGAGGCCGCTTGCGGCGTCACCCGCACCTGCGCCAGCAGGGCCTTCAGCAGTGTCCGGTTGCGATCCTCCGCGTGGAACTCGCAGAGCGAGCCTGCGGCCACCTCGCCCACGTCGGGCACATCCGCCAGCTGGCGGAAGGCCGCGCCCGGCATCTGCGCGCGGGCCTGCGCCAGCGCCGCCAGCACCGCCCTGTCCGTGCCGTGAATGTCGCGCAGGGCGACGCGCTGGCGGGCATTCAGCTCGGCGCGGTCGAACACCCGGCGCAGGCCCACGCCGGGCACGCTGAGCAGCCGCAGCCACGCCTCGCCCGGCCGACCGGGGGCGGCGGCCTCCAGCGCGGCGAGCACCGCCTCGATGGTGAGGAAGTGCCGGGCCAGCGCCTTGGAGGTGGTCTCGCCCACATGCCGGATGCCGAGGGCGAACAGGAAGCGCGCCAGCGCCACCTCGCGGCGGCCCTCGATGGCGGACAGCAGATTGTCCACGCCGAGAAACTGCCGCTTGTCCTCGGTCAGCACGGTCTTGCGGGCCTTGCCGGTCTCCGCTTCCCGCTGCAGTGCGCGCGCCTCGCGCTGGGCGAGGAAGGCCTGGCGCAGGTCGTCCGTCCGCTCGTGGAGGCGGAAGATGTCGGCCGGCGTGCGCAGCAGGCCGGCATCGAACAGCATCTGCACGTTCTCGTCGCCCAGCCCCTCAATGTCGAAGGCGTTGCGCGAGACGAAATGGCGGATGCGCTCCACCGCCTGCGCCGGGCAGATCAGCCCGCCGGTGCAGCGGCGCACCGATTCGTTTTCCTCCCGCGCGGCATGGGAGCCGCAGGCGGGGCAGGTGTGGGGAAAGGCATAGGGAACGGCGCCCGTCGGGCGGCGCTCCAGCACCACGTCCACCACCTGCGGGATCACGTCTCCCGCCCGCTGGATGGTGACGAAATCGCCGATGCGGATATCCACCCCGTCCCGGATGGGCGCCCCGTCGCCGCCGATGCCCGCGATGTAATCCTCGTTGTGGAGCGAGGCATTGGCCACCACCACACCGCCCACCGTGATGGGCGCGAGCTTCGCCACCGGCGTGAGCGCGCCGGTGCGCCCCACCTGGATGTCGATGCCCAGAAGCTCCGTGACCGCCCGTTCGGCGGGGAATTTGTGGGCGATGGCCCAGCGCGGCGAGCGCGAGATGAAGCCGAGCCGGCGCTGGAGATCGAGGCTGTCCACCTTGTAGACGACGCCGTCGATGTCATAGCCCAGCGTTGCCCGCCGCTCGCCGATCATCCGGTAATGGGCGAGCAGGTCCTGCGCGGAATGGCAGAGGACCGTGAGGTCGTTGGTGGGCAGGCCCCAGCGGGCGAAGGTCTTGACCATGCCATGCTGGCTGTCGGCCGGCAGGCCGGAGGCTTCGCCCCAGGCATAGGCGAAGAAGCGCAGCGGGCGGCTGGCGGTGACGGCGGAATCCAGCTGGCGCAGGGAGCCGGCGGCGGCATTGCGGGGATTGGCGAAGAGCGGCTTTCCCGCCTCGCTCTGGCGGGCATTGAGGGCGCGGAAGTCCGCCCCGCTCATGTAGACCTCGCCGCGCACGTCGATCACCTCCGGGATGCCCGCGCCCGAAAGGCGGTGGGGAATCTCGCCGATGGGCGCCGGACGCGGGCCACGAACTCCTCCACCTCTTCGTCCGAAAAGGCATTGGCGAGGGAGAGCATGGGGACGGAATGGGTGATCTTGGCGAAGCGCGAGGCCACCGGCGCGCCGACGCTCTCCGAGAGGCTGTCCGCCGTCTTCAGTTCCGGAAAGCGGGCCTCGATCTCCTCGTAGCGGCGGCGCAGCCGGTCATAGTCCGCGTCCGACACGGCGGGCGCATCGTCCTGGTAATAGCGCCGGTCGTGGCCGGCGATTTCGTCTGCCAACGCCGCAAGCTCTTTGGCTGCATCCTTGCGCTTAAGGTCTTCGAGGGGAATGAAGCGGAAGGGCGAGAGGGTCGAAAAGCTCGTCGTTGGGGAGACACCCACGCGCTGGGACCGGCGTTCAGCCGTCTGCAGATTTGGAAAGCGAGCCTCGATATCCTCGTAGCGGCGCCGCAGCCGGTCATAGTCTGCATCCGAAATAGTCGGAGCGCCTTCTCGGTAGTAGCGACGGTCATGGGCGGCAATCTCGTCTGCCAACGCCGCAAGTTCGTTGGCCGCATCCTCGCGCTTAAGATCTGCGAGGGGAATGAAGCGGAAGGGCGAGAGGGTCGAAAAGCCAGTCGTTGAGGAAACATCCAAGCTCTGTGAGCGGCGTTCAGCCGTCTGCAGATTTGGAAAGCGAGCCAGGATTTCATCGCAGCGGCGGCGCAGCCGGTCATAGTCCGCCTCCGACAAGGCGGGCGCGTCGTCCTGATGGTAGCGCCGGTCGTGGTCGGCGATTTCGTCCTGAAGCGCCGCAAGCTCATGGACCGCAGGGGCGAGGGGGCGGGAGGCGTCTGGCTCATGCCGCCGTTTTCGCCCAGCGTCGCGCCACATTCAAGCGGCCCGCCGGTCGCCACGTCGCATCCCGGGCAGAGGAAAAAGGATGCCTTCCGGTCGTGAGTTTGTAAGATGTCCAAGTCTAAGAAGGTGACCACGCGGACGGACCGGCAGATCGCGCCGTCCGGAGCGTGTGCGGGAGGGGGACGTATGGCTGGTTCGAGGACGATCGCGCGGCTCGCGGCGGGCTTCATGGCGGCGACAGCCATCGGCTTCGGCGGGGCGGCCTTTGCACAGGGCGCAGCCCCGGCGGCATCCGGCGACGATGCGGCACTGGTGGAGCGCGGCGCCTATCTCGCCCGCGCGGCGGACTGCATGCCCTGCCACACCGGCGACCCCAAGAAGCCCTATGCCGGCAACCTGCCGTTCAACACCCCGTTCGGGAAAATGTTCTCCGTGAACATCACGTCGGACCCCACCTACGGGATCGGCACCTGGACGTTCGATGATTTCAAGAACGCCCTCCATAACGGCATCCGCAAGGACGGCGCCTATCTCTATCCGGCCATGCCGTTCGATTCCTATACCGGCATCGGCGATGACGACCTCAAGGCCCTGTGGGCCTTCGTGCGGCGCATCCCGGCGGTCGCGGAGCCCCGCACGCCCAACGAACTGGCCTTCCCCTTCAATGTCCGGCTCGGCCTTCTGGCGTGGCGCGAACTGTTCTTCGACGCCGATTACTGGAAGCCCACCGCCGGCAAGAGCGACGAGTGGAACCGGGGCGCGTATCTCGCCGAGGTGCTCGGCCATTGCTCGGACTGCCACACCCCGCGCAACCTGATGGGCGCTGTGAAGCAGAAGCAGCACTTCCTCGGCGCGGATATCGACGGCTACTGGGCGCCCAGCATCGATGCGGCGCAGCTGAAGAAGGACGGCTGGACCAAGGACACCCTGACCCAGTTCTTCACCAACGGTTCCGTGCCCGGCAAGACCGAGGTGTTCGGCCCCATGGCGGAAGTGGTGCGCGAGAGCCTTGCCTATCTCACCCCCGCCGACCGCTCCGCGCTCGTGACCTATCTGCTGGACAGCCCGCCGCCGAAGGACGTGCCCGCCCCGCAGGCGGCCTCCCCGCTGGCGCCCGAAGTGTTCCAGCGCGCGGCCAAGTCCTATATCGACAATTGCGCGCCGTGCCACGGCTCGGGCGGCGCAGGCTCCGCCGCCATCCCGGCGCTGAAGGGCAATCCCGCCGTCACGGCGGCCGAGCCCTACAATCCCATCATGGTCATCCTCGGCGGCCTGCCGGCCGGCGGCACCTATGGCCCCATGCCCTCGTTCGCGGGCCGGCTCGATGACCAGCAGGTGGCGGACCTCGCCAATTATGTCCGCACCGCCTGGCACAATGGCGGCCAGCCCAATGCCTCGGCCAGCATGGTCGCCGCCTGGCGCGCCACCGCCAATGTGCCGGTCTACGGCACCCAGCAGGCGTCCGCGTTCGACTGCCCCAAGGTCGGCGGCGGGCCGAACTCCACCGGCCCCGACCCGCAGGCGGTCACCTCCCTCACCAAGATGATGCAGGGTGGCCAGCGCCAGACCAACCTGCTCATCGCCGCCTACAAGGACGCCGATTCGGACGCCTCCCCCGCCACCGTGGTGGACGGCCTGACCGCCGCCTATTGCCCGGTGGTGGCGCAGAGCCAGGCGCCGGACTGGCAGAAGGCCTCCGAACTGCACCGCTTCACCCTTCAGGTGGCGGCTGCCATCTCGGAAAGCCTGCCCGGCGCCGCCATGCCGGCGGTCTCCACCATCTGGGCGACCCCCACCGGCACCTCGCTGGTGGCCCGCCAGCCCACCCAGATCGCGGCGCAGCTCACCTGCCCGGACCCGACCGCCGCCAACAAGCTGGTGCCCAAGGCGCTGGTGGATGCGGCAACGACGCTGGTGGGCAAGCCGACCATCCCGGTGACCGGCGATGCCGCCTCCCGCTATGCCACCACGCTCCAGCAGCAGAATGCCAAGGCGCGGCGGGCGGATGTGGCCAATGCGCTGATCGTCGCCTATTGCCCGCTGGTTCTGGCCAAGCCCAATACCGGGGTGGCGGAGCAGTATTCGCTGCTCTCCGGCTTCGGCCAGCAGGTGATCCAGACGCTCCAGCTCGGCGCCCCGCAGTTCAACGCGGCGGCGAAGTGACGCCAGACCGGCGCAGGCCCGCCCTGCGCCGGTCGTCCCGAACCTTGAACCCGGTCGCCGCCTCGGGCATGTGAGGGGGCATGGCCCGCATCGAGATCACCCAGCGCCTGTGGATCGAGGAGGATGAACTCTCCTTCACCTATGTGCGCGCCTCCGGCCCCGGCGGGCAGAACGTCAACAAGGTCTCCACCGCCGCCCAGCTGCGGTTCGATGCCTGGGGCTCTCCCAGCC
This sequence comes from Rhizobiales bacterium 12-68-15, assembly GCA_002279855.1. GTDB lineage: Bacteria > Pseudomonadota > Alphaproteobacteria > Rhizobiales > Xanthobacteraceae > Aquabacter. The sequence goes on along the minus strand of NCCY01000043.1, from coordinate 13,544 downwards.
TGCCGGACGGCGTCAAGGCGCGCATCGGCGGGGTGGCGGGCAGCAGGATGACGCAGGACGGCGTCATCGTTCTCCACGCCCAGAAATACCGCAGCCAGGAGCGCAACCGGGAAGACGCCATCGCGCGGCTCGCGGACATCATTCGCGAGGCGGCCTATGTGGCCCCGACCCGTCGCAAGACCCGCCCGACGCTCGCCTCCAAGGAGCGGCGCCTCGCGGCCAAGGACCGGCGCGGCACGGTGAAGACCCTGCGGCGCGGCAAGCCGGACATGGACTGAACGCCGCCCGCGGACACCATTCCACACGTCAAAAACACGTCCAGAGGGGATGAGACATGAGCACGGACAAGGTTGCCATCGTCACGGCAGGCGGCAGCGGCATGGGGGCGGCAGCGGCGCGCCGGCTCGCGGCGGACGGCTTCACGGTCGCGATCCTGTCCTCCTCCGGCAAGGGCGAGGCGCTGGCGCAGGAGCTGGGCGGCTTCGGCGTCACCGGCTCCAACCAGAACCCGGAGGATGTGGAGCGCATCGTCACCGAGACGCGCGCCCGCTACGGCCGCATCGATGTGCTGGTGAACAGCGCCGGCCACGGCCCGCGCGCGCCCGTTCTGGAACTGACCGACGCGCAGTGGCACACCGGCCTCGATGTCTATCTGCTCAACGTCATCCGCCCGGCGCGGCTGGTGGCGCCCGTCATGGCGGAGCAGAAGGGCGGCGCCATCATCAACATCTCCTCCGCCTGGGCGTTCGAGCCGGCGGCCATGTTCCCCACCTCCGCCGTGTTCCGCGCGGGGCTCGCCGCCTTTACCAAGCTGTTCGCGGACCAGTACGGCCCGCACAATGTGCGCATGAACAACGTGCTGCCGGGCTGGATCGACAGCCTGCCCGCCACCGAGGAGCGCCGCGCCGGCGTGCCGCTCGGCCGCTACGGGCGCGCCGAGGAGATCGCCGCCACCATCGCCTTCCTCGCCTCCGAGGGCGGCGCCTATATCACCGGGCAGAACATCAAGGTGGA